>NZ_BAABCQ010000027.1:0-57213 GCF_039539045.1 Streptomyces marokkonensis | reverse complement strand
GTACGCGATGTCCAGGTACGGGACGTATGCCGGACACAATGGGTGTGAGTGTGATGTAAAACCCAGACATCACCGGCGGGGAGAGGGCCGAACAAAAGGCAACCGCCGCCGGAAGGGCGGCAGTTGCCTTGTCGACAAAGCGGCGTCAGCGCCTCGCGCTACTTCTCCTGCTGCTTGCGCCAGCGAATGCCGGCCTCCAGGAAACCGTCGATCTCGCCGTTGAACACGGACTCGGGGTTGCCCACTTCGTGCTCCGTACGCAGGTCCTTGACCATCTGGTACGGGTGCAGCACGTACGAACGCATCTGGTTGCCCCAGGAGTTGCCACCGTCGCCCTTGAGGGCGTTCATCTTGGCCTGCTCCTCCTGGCGGCGCCGCTCCAGGAGCTTGGCCTGGAGGACGTTCATGGCGGTGGCCTTGTTCTGGATCTGGGAGCGTTCGTTCTGGCAGGAGACCACGATGCCGGTGGGGAGGTGGGTGAGCCGCACCGCGGAGTCCGTGGTGTTGACGCCCTGGCCGCCGGGCCCGGACGAGCGGTACACGTCGATCCGCAGCTCGGACTCGTCGATCTCGATGTGGTCGGTCTGCTCCACCACGGGGAGGATCTCGACGCCCGCGAAGGAGGTCTGCCGACGCCCCTGGTTGTCGAAGGGCGAGATGCGCACCAGCCGGTGCGTGCCCTGCTCGACGGAGAGGGTGCCGTAGGCGTACGGCGACTGCACGGCGAAGGTGGTCGACTTGATACCGGCCTCCTCCGCGTACGACGTCTCGTAGATCTCCGTCTTGTAGCCGCGCTGCTCGGCCCAGCGCAAGTACATGCGCTGGAGCTTCTCGGCGAAGTCGGCGGCGTCCACGCCACCGGCCTCGGCGCGGATGTTGACGAGCGCCTCACGGGCGTCGTACTCGCCGGAGAGCAGCGTGCGGACCTCCATCTCGTCCAGCGCCTTCTTGACGGCCGTGAGCTCGGACTCGGCCTCGGCGCGGGTGTCCGGGTCGTCCTCCTCCTCGGCCATCTCGAAGAGCACCCCGAGATCGTCGATCCGGCCGCGCAGGGCCTCGGCCTTCCGCACCTCGGCCTGGAGGTGGGAGAGCTTGCTGGTGATCTTCTGCGCCGCTTCCGGGTCGTCCCAGAGGGACGGCGCGGCCGCCTGCTCCTCGAGCACGGCGATGTCTGCCCTCAGCCTGTCGAGGTCCAGGACGGCCTCGATCGACTCCATGGTCGAGGAGAGGGACTTCAGCTCTTCGGATACATCGACGACTGCCACGCATCCAGCGTAACGGCTCCGCCAACCGGCCTTCGCCGGGTCGTCACCGGACGGCGGTGGTACGGCGCGCCCGGCGTCACGGGGAGGCCGGTGCCGAGTTCCGCGTGTCCTGGGGCCCGGCGCCGCTCTCGTCACCGCTCGTGGCCAGCCACGTGCCGACGCCGATCGCCGCCAGCAGGGCGACCGCGCCCGCGCCGACGGCCAGCCGGCGGCGCCGCGCGGCGGCTCGGTTGCGGGCCGAACCGGGGCGCCGGGCGCCGGACGCGCGGGGGGCCCGGGCGGTGCCGTGGGCGCCGCCGGCCAGCTCGTCGGGGGCCGGTACGCGCATGGAGGTGTGCGTGTCGCGGTTGGAGTCGGCCGGCTTCGGCCCCGGCACCAGCGGCACCGCTCCCCGGCGCCGTACGGGCTCCCCGGCGGGCGCGGGGGACGCCGCGGACTCCTCGGGCGTGTCCTCCTCCTGCTCCGCGTCGGGCTCGTCCACCTCCAGCGGCCCCATGCCGGCCAGCATCGGCAGCAGCTCGCGCAGTCGGGCGCCCAGCTCGGAGGCGCGCAGCCGGGAGGCCGGCGCCTTGGCGAGGCACTGGACGAGCAGCTGCCACAGCTCGTCCGGGATGCCGGGGAGAGGGACGACCGACTCGGTCACATGGCGGCGCAGCACCGCGCCGGGGTGGCCGCCGCCGAACGGCGTGAAGCCGGCGAGCAGCTCGTACAGGACCGTGGCCAGCGCGTAGATGTCCACCGCCGCGCGCGGGGGCAGGCCCTCGACGATCTCCGGGGCCAGGTAGTCCGGGGTGCCGATGATCTTCGTGGCGCGGGTGCGCCGCGGGGTGTCGATGAGCTTGGCCACCCCGAAGTCCGTCAACAGGGCCGGGTGCGAGCCGCCGGGGCCGAGCGGGCCCCGCATGTCGAGCAGCACGTTCTCCGGCTTGACGTCGCGGTGCACGACCCCGGCGGCGTGCGCGGCGGCGAGGCCGTCGGCGACGTCGGCGACGACGGCCACCGCGGCCTCGGGTGCCAGGCGCCGCTCCCGGTCGAGGCGGGTGCGCAGATCCGTACCGCGGATCAGGTCCATGACCAGGGCGAGGTCGTTGCCGTCGACCACCAGGTCCCGCACGGAGACGACGTGCGGGTGCTCCAGGCCGAGCAGGGCGGTGCGCTCCTGCACGAAGCGTGAGACGAGCTCCTGGTCGGACGCCAGGTCCTCGCGCAGCAACTTGATCGCGACGGGTCCCTCGGGGCCCTCGCCCAGCCACACCGTGCCGGCGCTGCCCCGCCCGAGGATCTGGTGGGCGGTGTACCGGCTGCCGATCTTCCGTGCCAAGACTGCTCCTACCGACGCGTGTTGCGCTTAAAAGTACGCGTCCGAGGAGCCGAGCTTGACAGGGGAGGCCGAAATCACCCGCTGGGTGTCGACAAATCTCCAGACTCGGTTACCGGTACATCTCCGGACTCAGCTACCGCTCGACGTCCCGCCGCCCAGGTCCCCGATCCAGTCGGTCGCGGTGGTGAACCAGTCGCTGAGCTGTGCCCAGTAGCCCTGGCCCGTGCCGATCCAGTCCTGCAGCGGGCTCAGCTCCCAGATCAGCCAGCCGGCCACGAACAGGACGACGACCGTGACCAGGCATCCCTTGAGGCAGCCGAGGCCGGGGATGCGCATGGGGTTGGCGCTGCGCTGCCGCGGCGGCCGGGGCTCACGCCGGGGCGGCTGCGGCTCGGGCGTGGGCGGCGGGGCGTAGCGCTGCGGCTGGGGCCGGGGCGGCTGCTGCGGCTGCTGCGGCTGTGGGGCGGCGTACCGCTGCGGCTGCTGCTGCTGCTGCTGCTGATAGCCGTAGCCGGGCTGCTGGGGCGGCGGGCCCTGCGGAGCCTGCCGGGGCGGCTGCTGCGGGCGGGCCACCTGCCGCTGGGGGCGGCGGCGCAGCGGGTCGTCGTTCGGGTCGATGTACTGGACCTGCGTCTGCTCGTTGCGGTCGCGGGCGGCGCGCAGCTGGTTCTGCCAGGGGTGCGGGTCCTCGGCGCCGCCGGACTGCCCGCCCTGCCCCTGCCCCGGGCCGCCCGGCTGTCCCGGTGGCACCGGCGGCATGACGGCGGTCGGGTCGGCCGCGCCGCGGTTCGGGAGTACGGCGGTGGGGTCGGCGGCGCCCGCCGTGGAGCCGGTGTGCGGCAGGACACTCGTCGCGCCGTTCGGGTCGTGGGCGCCGGGCGGGTTCTGCGGCAGGACCTGCGTCGGGTCGGCGGCCCCGGGGTCGCCCGGGACCTGCGCGGGCGCCGGGTCGGGGGCGAGGAGCACGCCGACGCTCTCGGCGGCGCCGATCTGCGCGCTGTTCGCGTGCACGCCGATGCCCTCGGCGACGACACGCAGGCCGCGGGCGAGATTCTCGGCGCTGGGGCGGTCGTCGGGGTTCTTGCGCAGGCAGCGCTCGATGACCGTCCACAGCGGGTCGGGGACGGTGGAGGGGCGGCGCGGTTCGGCGCTCAGGTGCTGGTGCAGCACCTCGAGGGCGGAGCCCCCGCCGAACGGGGGCCGGCCGGTGACCAGCTCGTACAGGAGGATGCCGGCGCCGTAGACGTCGACGGCGGAGGTCTGCGGGCGGCCCTCGGCGGACTCCGGCGCGACGTACGCGGGCGTGCCGACGAACTCGTGGGTGCGGGTGAGGCCGGGTGAGTCCGCGAGACGGGCGATGCCGAAGTCGGTGAGCATCGGATGCATCTCGCCGCCGGTCTGCTTCAGCAGGACGTTGGCCGGCTTCAGGTCGCGGTGGACGACACCGTCGGCATGGCTGGCGGCGAGCGCGTCGGCGACCTGCGCGGTGAGCAGAGCGGCGGCAACCGGGGTGAGCGGCCCGTTTTCGCGCAGGTAGCGGTGCAGGTCCGGACCGTCGATGAGATCCATGACGAGGGCCAGCAACTCGCCCTCGACGACCAGGTCGCGGACCCGGACGATGTTGGGGTGGGTCAGCCGGAGCAGGACGGAGCGCTCCCGCAGGAAGCGCATCACGATGTCGGGATCGCTCGCGAGCTCCTCCTTGAGCACCTTGATCGCGACGGTCTCGCCGGGCTGACCGGCCACGGCCGCCTCGGCGCCCGCGGTCTCCCGCTGGCGGGCGCGCCAGACAGTGCCCGTGGCGCCGCGGCCGAGGGGCTCCTCGAGGAGGTACTTGCTGCCTACCGGCCGCACGTCATGGCTCCCTGTTGCTTGCTGGCTGTTCCGACCCACTGTAGTGCCGTGCTCCCGGCACCGGGCTGTCGTCGTCCTGTGCTTCCCATTGGTCCACCGGTGCGTCTTACGTTCCGCTTCCGGCGCATGTTCGAGGGAAAGACGCTCGACCCGGTCCCATGGTTGTCGGGCCCGGACGTGACCGATCTCAAGAGGACGTCATTCGATCACCGACGCGACACCTGTCAGGCACTTTTGCGGGCAGAGCCGACCAATCAAGATCATTTGATGGCGGGCGACGGGCACATTGTCAGCGGCAGGTGCGAGGATGCGTGCAGTACTGGCCGACGTGCTCGTGTGGCGGTGGGGGAAGTCCGCGGTGGGGGACCGTGGTGAACGGCTTCTGTCCCGGCGCGCGGGTGCCCGCGCGAAGGGACCGCTGACGGCGATGCAGATCCGGCTGACCGTCGTAGACCCGCTGGGCCCGCATGCTTCGGTGGGGGGCCACGCCGCGAGCTGCGACGTGCTGGTCACCGCACCGCCCGGCACGGCCCTGGCCGCGATCGCCTCCGCGCTGGCCGCGGCGCTGCCCGGCGGGGAGAGTCCGGGCTCCGCCCAGGTCGTGCTCTACGCCGGGGCGCAGCGGCTCGACGCCCAGCGCAGCACCCTGGGCGAGCCCCCGCTGACCGACGGCGCGGTGCTCTGCCTGGGCGCCCCGGGCGAGCCCGACCCGCACTCCGAACCGGCCGACGTCCCGGCCCAGCTCCACGTGGTCGCCGGCCCCGACGCGGGCGGCGTCCACCTGCTGCACGGCGGCCAGATCCAGCTCGGCCGCTCCGCCGACGCCGACATCGCGCTCGACGACCCGGACGTCTCCCGCACGCACTGCGCCGTGACCGTCGCCCCCGACGGCCGCGTCTCGGTCGCCGACCTCGGCTCCACCAACGGCACCACCCTGGACGGCACCCGCGTGGGCGACCGCCCGGTCCGCTTCGCGCCGGGGGCGCTGCTGCGGATCGGCGAGTCGGCCCTGCGCCTCGTGCCGGTTCCCCAGGGGGCGGTCGCGCGCGTGGCGACGACACCCGACGGGGAGGGGCACATTCGGCTTTCCGGGCCGGAGACGTCCCGGCCGCGGGGAGCCGGGCCGAGCTCCGGCGCGGACGCCGGGGACGAGGTGGCGCACGCGCGCGTGGCCGACGGGGCGGAGGGCCACGCCCGACTGGGGGGCGAGGCGGGCGGCCCCACAGGCGCGACCAGCAGTACGGACGGCACCGCACACCCGTACGGCGGCGGTACGGACGGTTCCGGACACGCGGCCAGGGGGACGGACCGCCCCTCGTGGACGGCCGGGGCGGCGGACGTCCCCGGCCGCAGGGCCGAGGAATGGGACGGTCTCCCGCGGGGGTCCGGTGCCGGGACGGACCGGAGCGCCCGGTCGGCGGACCGCGACCGCCCCGCCGGGCGAACGCACCACGCCTACGGCGCCGCGGGCCCCCACACCGGCGCGACATCGCCCGAGCCCCCTCACGTCGTCCCCGGGCAGGGCTGCGCACCACGCATCGAGAGCCGCGGCACCGGCCCCACGGCGGGTGCGTCCCGAGCGGCCCCGGCCGGGGGCGAGACCCACGGTGGCCCCACCGGCGCGGGCACCCACGGTGCGGGCGGCCCCTACCGTGCGGGCGCCGCCCATGGCGCCGGCGCGCACGGAGCGGAGGCATACGGAGCAGGCGCACCCGGCACGGGCGCCAACGGTTCGGAGGCGTACGGCACGGACGCGTACAGCACGGACGCATACGGCACGGACGCATACGGCGCGCGGGGCGTGGGCGTATCCGGCGCGGGCGCGCACGAGACCGGCGCGCACGGCGCAGGGACGCACGGCGCGAACATTGCCGGAACCGCCCCCTTCGGTGAGGCCTCCGGCCCCGCCGGCACCTCCGGACCGGACGGCGGCACCCGGCGCAAGGGCACACCCCTGCGCGGGACCGACGTGCCCCCGGGCGTGCGCAGGCGCGGCGGGCTCGGCGCGTGGGCACGGCGGCTGGCCGGAGGCCGCGGCGGCACGCAGGACGCCGCCGATGCCGGTACCCACGCCTACGACCGGGAGCCGGCCGGCCCGGTGCCGACGGCCCCGGGCGGCACCTCCCGCGCTCCGGAGACCTGGCCGGACCCCGCCTCGTTGCTGCTGACCGCGCTCGGACCGGGACCACGACTGTGGGAGCGCGGCCCGGGCCACCCGGAGGCGCTCACCGTGCGGCTCGGCACGGCCGACCGGGTGGCGCCCGGCGGCGACGCGCCACTGCCCGCGGTCCCGGTGACCGCCGGGCTCCGCGAGGTCGGGGCGCTCGGACTGGCGGGCCCGCGCGCGCGGCTGGCCGGGCTGGCCCGCGCGGTACTGGCCCAGCTCGCCGCCCTGCACTCCGCCGACTTCCTGGAGATCGTCCTGATCAGCGCGGACCGCTCCCGTCCGCTCGCCGAGCGGGCCGCCGAGTGGTCCTGGGCGGGCTGGCTGCCGCAGCTGCGCCCGGGGCACGGCCAGGACTGCCGTCTACTGCTCGCCTACGACCGCGAACAGGCCACGGCCCGCGCCAACGAGCTCCTCCGCCGCCTGGAAGACCACCTGACGGACACCCGGACCGGAGGAGCACGGCCACCGGCTCCGGCCGGCACGATCCCGGCCCAGCCGACGGCGCCCGCACGGGACGCACGCCAGATCCCGGCCACGGCTCCGGACACGACCACGCTCCCGGCCACCGCCCGGCAGCCCTCCTGGGCGCGGGCCGACGGCGGCGCCGGCCCGGCAGGCGGCTTCGCCGGGCCGTACACCGTGGTCGTCGTGGACGGGGACCCCGGCGGTGCCGACGTGCGCGAGGCGGTGGCGCGGCTGGCCCTGGAGGGCCCGCGGGCCGGCATCCACGTCCTGTGCCTCGCGGAGACGGCCGCCGCCTCCCCGACGTCCCCGGTGACGGAGACGTACGAGGCGGCCTGCGCGGTGTCGCCGGTGTTCCGGGAGTGCGGTGCCGTGGCACTGCTCAGCGGCGACGTGGCGACGGCCCTGCGACTGCTGCGCGTCGCGCGTACGGGCCCCTCCCAGGGAGCTCCGGCCCCCGGCCCTGCCCTCCCCGCCGTCCCCGCCACGTCCGCCGTCCCCGCCACGCCCGCCGGCCCGGTCGGGCACGGCACCCTCGGTACGGTCGACGCCGTCTCCCTCGCCTGGGCCGAGCGGTTCGCGCGCGCCCTGGCCCCGCTGCGCACCGACGGCGCGGCCGGCGACCGGCACACGCGCGTGTCCGCGCCGCTGCCCCAGGCGGCCCGGCTCCTCGACGAGCTGGGCCTCGCCCGGGCCACCCCGGCCTCCCTGATGGCCCGGTGGGCCGACGCGGCCGACGACAGGGAGGCCCTCGGCGGACGCGCGCACGCCGTGCTGGGCGCCGGACCGCGCGGCCCGGTCACGGCCGACCTCGTCGCGGAGGGACCGCACCTGCTGATCGAGGGCCCGCCCGGCAGCGGCCGTACCGAGCTGCTGCGGGCACTCATCGCCTCGCTCGCCTCCGCCGAACGCCCCGATCGCCTCGGCATCGTCCTGATGGACGGCCGGGACAGCGTGGGCTCGGGCGGCGGCGGGCACGGGGAGGGGCTGCGCGTCTGTACGGACGTACCGCACGTCACCACCCACCTCACCGCCAACGACCCGGTACGCATGCGGGAGTTCGCGCAGTCCCTGAGCGCCGAACTGAAGCGGCGCGCCGAGCTGCTCGGGCGGTCGGACTTCGCCGAGTGGCACACCGGGCGCGAGGTGTCGGGCCGGCTGGTCGCACAGCGCACGCCGACGGGCGGCGGCCCCGGCCGCCCGGCACCCGCGGTCACATCGGACACCGGGGACGTCGACTCCCCGCCCAGCTCCACGATGCGGCTGCGCCCCGGCGCGGCCCGGCGCCGGGTGGGCGCGGTGCCTCCGCTCCCCCGCCTCGTCGTGGTCGTGGACGACCTCGACGCCCTGGTCACGCCCCCGCTCGGCTCCCCCGGGCGGCCCGCGGCGGGGTCGGTGATGCGGGCGCTGGAGGCCGTCGCACGAGAGGGCGAGCGGCTCGGCGTGCATCTGGTGGCCGCCACCGCGCCCGGCGGCCGTACGGCCCAGACGGAACCCGCGCTCCGCGCCACCCTGCGCGTCACCCTCGACACGCCGGCTCCCGGACCGGACGAACCGATGCCGGGACGTGGGCGGCTGGCCGGCCCGGACGGACGGGTCGTGGTGTTCCAGGGCGGCCGGGTCACGGGCCGCATCCCGCGGACGGCGACCCTGCGGCCCACGGTGGTCCCCCTGGAGTGGCACCGCATGGGCGACCCGCCCGCCCGGCGCCCCGTGCGCGAATTGGGCAACGGACCGACGGACCTGGCGCTGCTGGCCAGCGCGTTGGAGCGGGCGGCGCGGGAGGTGTCGGCGGCGGAGGTGCCTTCGCTGCTGTAGTCGGCGCCCGCAGCGTACTACCCACCCATCCCTGAGTACCTTCGGCACTCACGAATTGCATGAGAGGAGCCTGAAATAGACGTGAAAAATAGAACTGACGCTTGATATGTTGTCGCGTTCTTATCAAAGGGATGGCACCTGTGCGCTGAAGCGGGGGACCAAGTATCGGCGTTGGGTCCTCTGACAGCCAAGGAGTCGCATGAGCCGGAAACGACGCTGGTCCCTCGGAAGACGCAGACGAGCCAGACGCGTCTCCTTGGTGACAGCCTCGGTGGTACTGCTCAGCATGCTCGCAGTACCGGTCACTGCCGCTGACGGCGCGGCCGACGGACCAGTGGAGCCGATCCATCGCACGGCCCGCCAGCAAGTGGCGGATCTCTGGGCAATCGGCGGCGACGGAGTCAGAGCCGCTGCGGAATCCGCCCTCCTCGGCGACGGCGATGACATCGCCACCTTCCTCGCCACATACGGAGACCTCCGGACCCAGGACCACAGGGTCGAGGCGGCACAACTCGCAGACCTGGGCGGGGACAACACGCTCGCCGCCGTTCGTCAGGCCCTGACCGGCTCCGACGGAGACCTGGCTCGTCTGGTCAAGGGTGGCTGGCTGGAGCCCTTCGAGCAGGATCAGCGCATTCTCATCGCCCGTGCCATCGACGCCGGTGGCACGGAGGTACAGGCGCGCGGCCGCACAGCGCTCGAGGGCACGGCCGAGGACGTACAGGCTTTCCTGGACACAGGACTGAGTGAGGCTCAGCAGCAGGACGACCGAGTGCTTGTCGCCCAGCTCATCGCCACGGGCGGCCCTCAGGTCCGGGCGGCCGGGCAACTCGCCCTGACAGGTACCTCCGACGACATCCGCGAGTTCGTCAAAGTGGGGCAGTTCATCGCGCGCAGCCGCGATCAGGAACACGCCACCGTCGCGGATCTGGCGAGTCAGGCCGAGCGCGCGGGCAAGTTGGCCGCCAAGGAGACCAAGGCCGCCGAGGACGCCTCCGACGAAGCGGTCAAGGCCGCCGAGCTGGCCAAGGACGCGGCAGAGAGGGCCGCGAAGGAAGCGGCAGCCACCAAGCAGGACTCGGTGGACGCCGCACGCGCCGCGGGCCGGGCCGCGAAGGCCGCCACGTCGGCCGCTGCGGCGGCGCAACGAGCCATCTCGGCCGCGAACGCCGCGAGCCGGTCCGCGCGCGTGGCGGCAACGGCCGCGGCCCAGGCTGCCGCGGCGGCGGTCGGGGCCTCCACAGCCGCCTCCCACGCACGCAGCGCCGCGGCAGCTGCGGCGACCGACGCCACGAAGGCCGACGCGGCGAAGGACGCCGCGGTCAAGGCACGCGCCGCGGCCGAGGGAGCGACCAAAGCAGCCGACGCCGCGGACCAGGCTGTGAAGGCCGCCGGGGCCGCCGTCCAAGCGGCGTCTTCGGCCGCCGGTGCCGGCGCCAACGCTGCCGCGGCGGCTGACGCGGCAGTGCTGGCGGGACAGTACGCCGGCCAGAGCAGTGCCGCGGCACAGCAGGCCCGGAGCGCCGCGGCATCAGCCAATCGTCAGGCCGCCGAGGCCAATCGTGCCGCCGGCGCTGCCAAGTCGTTGGCCGGCCAGGCGGCCGTGGCGGCCACAGAGGCTCGCGACGCCGCCCGTTCCGCCGCCGGCCACGCTCGCAACGCGGCGGACGCAGCGGACGAAGCAGCGGAGCACGCCGGTGAAGCCACCGAGGCGGCCGAGCGATCGACCGAACATGCCAAGGCTGCCACGGCGGCCGCGGACAGCGCCTCCGCTGCCGCGGCGAAGGCGGAGACGGTCTACGCGCTGGCCCGCAAGATCGAGGCAGAGGAGCTTCTCCTCCGTACCAACGCCGGCATCGCCACGGCCCGTGACCTGAAGGCCGAGGAGGAGGCCGCCAAGAGGCGGAACACGGAGCAGGCCGCCGCAATCGAGAAGTCCCGCGACAAGGCGGCGGAGCTTTCGCGTCAGGCCCAGGAAGGTGCCGACGACGGGGAAATAGCCGGTCTGGGTCGGCAGGTCGCCCTGCTCGATCTGAAAAACGGCAGGCCATGGTTGCGGGCCGCCGCACAGACGGCGTTGGGCGCGGACACGGCGGGCGTCGTGGAGTACGTGCGTACCGGCCGTGCCGACGCCCAGGCGCAGGACGACCGCACAGAGGTCGAGCGGCTGGCGGAGGAGAGTGCTGTCAAGGAGGTGCGAGACGCCGCCGAAACCGCCTTGGACGGCGATGCTGCCACGGTGAGCGCCTTCCTGTACGAGGGGCAGTACGCCGCGGGCAACGAGGCGTTCCGTATCGCAGTGGCCCAGGCCGCGGCTGCCGGTGGGCCCGTCGTCAAGGAGCGCGCGCGCCAGGCACTGAACACCGACACCTCGGAGGCCTACCGGACGTTCCTCACCGGAACACTGGAGGAGGCCCAGGAGCAGGACGACCGTGTGCGGGCCGCCCAACTGGTCGAGATCGGCACACCGGAGGTGCGGGCCGCCGCTCGCATCGCTCTGGAAGGACCGGCCTACCTCCTGCACCGGTTCATCGAGTCCGCCCAGTACACCGCCCAGCGCAAGGACCTGCTGGCTCTCACGCACGATCAGCAGGTACAGCAACTCGTCGCCCAAGCCGCCATGGTGGCCGCGGAGGCACAGAGGGACGCGGCAAACGCGAATGCCACCGCGGCCACGGCACGTGACGCGGCCGAGGATGCGCAGGAGTGGGCGGACAAGGCCAAGGACTCGGCCGCCCTGGCGGCGACCTACGCCACGGAGGCGGACCAGCACGCGAAGGACGCGGAGGCATCGGCTCAGCAGGCGGCGGAGTCGGCTCGAACAGCGCGCGCCGCGGCGCAGCGAGCCGACAAGTCGGCGCACTGGGCAGCAGTCTCGGCCGCCGACGCCACGCTGTCCGCCAATCTGGCCCAGACCTCCGCCGGTGAGGCGTGGGCGTCAGCCGCGCAGGCCCGCGTCTCCGCAGAACGCGCCGGCAAGAGTGCGGCCGAGGCGAAGACCGCCTCGATCGGTGCATTCACGGCCGCCGTCACGAAGTACCGCGAAGAGGCGGAGCAGCGTCGTCGCGAGGCCGTGGCCAAGAAGGAGGCCGCGGAAGCACAGGGCATGACGCCTGCGGAGCTGTACCGCTGCAACTTCCTCGGCTGCGAGGCGAAGGAGCGTCCGGCGCGCTACTGCCAGCACAACTGGGTGATCTGTGACCTCGCGGAAATGGGACCGAGTGCCGAGGCTGCCGCCAAGAGGCTCTGGGAGTTCGAAAAGGCCGTCCTCGGGCTCAGCGAACTGGAGAACTGCATACGCAAGGGCGATTTCAATTCCTGCGTACAGTTGCATCAGGACGTACTGATCTCGTCGAAGTTCCGGATGCTGAGCGTGGCGGGCCGGGCCCTGCGCGACCTGACGCGCGGCTGCACCCAGTGTTTCCTGCCCGGCACCCGGGTCCTGATGGCGGACGGAAACAGCACACCGATCGAGAAGGTCCACGCGGGGGACTGGGTCCGGGCCACCGACCCCGTCACCGGCGAGACCGGCGCCCGCCGGGTCGTACAGCAGATCGTCACTCCGGAGGGCGACAAGCACCTCTCCGCGATCAGCATTCGAGGCCCCACCGGGGAACACGGGGAGGTCACGGCCACCGACGACCACCCGTTCTGGAGCCCGAGCCTCCGCTCCTGGGCGGTGACCGGCCATCTGCAACCCGGTGACACGCTGCTCACCGCGGACGGCACCGAGGCGACGGTCGTCACCGCCCGCTCCCTCGAACAGCGGACGAACACCTACAGTCTCACCGTCGAGGGTCTGCACTCCTTCTACGTGCTGGCCGGCGGTACCCCGCTCCTGGCACACAATTCGGAGTGCAAGGTACTGGTGCTGGGAGTCACCGAGCACGTGGAAGCCGAGACCACCCGGCTGGACGGCTACAACTTCATGGACCCCAAGCTGCAGGAAGAGGTTGGCAAGCTCCCTGACGGGACGCCGTACGCCAAGTGGATGGCCGAAGTCGAGAACGTCATGAGAAACAACGGAAAAATTGCCGTGAGCCTCAAGGGCTTCGACCCCCCAGGCGCTTCGTACCAAGAGAAGTTCGACCTAGCCCTGCGACACGTGCAGGAAGGCAACTGGCGTTCCACCGAGTGGGAGATGAGCCGACTCGTCTATCATCACCGACTGGAAAACCTCGACTGGGACAACATCGAATTCTACGATGACAAGGGCATAAAAACCGACATCGACCCACCTGGAGGAAGGTAGAAGATGATCACGAGTGACGTCTTCTCCTCCGACCGCACGTTCACGGTGTGGCAGTACACGATCGCCCACCACTCCCGGGTCCTGCTGCGCAGTCCGCGTCCATCGGAGGCCGACACCCGGATCGACCTTCACGTGGGCGGTGTCACAGCCATGTTCCTGCGCCCTTCTTATGAACGGATCGCAATCCGTTCAGGTACGGAGGACGAGAGGAACAGCATCATCTCACTGACCGGAACCGCACCGTTCGAGCACGGCGAGATCCTTCACATGATCGGACGGGATCGCACGACCGGATTCATCGTGGGTGGCCCGCTCCAGTACCACGAGTCCCACGCGTCGGATGACGAGCCTTCCGGATTCCTGCGTATGCCCCCGACTGAATAGCGACACCGACTGCGCGGCCACGCGGCCCGGTCCGGCGATATGCCGGACCGGGCCGCAGCTTGAACACCTCACAACGACCCTGGAGAGACATGGCAGAGATCTTCCGTTCCGACCGGGTCTTCACGCTGTGGCACTACACGGCGGCACACGGCAACCGCCTGCTCCTCCGAGCCAAGGCCGACGGGACGAGTCCGCGCATCGACTTGCACGTCGACGACGTCGTCGGACTGCTGCTCGAACCGGTGTACCACGGTCTGGTCATCCGGGACGGCACGTCTGCGGAGGCCCAGCGGGTGCGGACCGAGTACGGCATCTCCGTCGAGGGGTCAGTCCGCCTGCAGGTGATCGGCGAAGACCAGATGCGGGGATTCGTCGTGGGCAGTCCACTGCGGTGGCGAGCGGACCAGGGCGGAACCCGGGATCCCTCGCCCTTCGGACCGATTCCCGGAACAGCCTGACGCGGCCCGGGCACTCGGCGCCCCGGCGAGTCACGACGCGGTCACGATCTTCCTCTGGACGCCGGACGCGCTCTTGCCGCCCCCACCCCCCTGGCGTACACCAGAGCCCACGGGACAGCGCCGGACGTTCGACGAGGAACGAAGAACGGGGCAGTGATGCGCACAAGCAGAACCTTCCGATCCCACAGGACCGTCAAGAGGACCACCCGGGCCGCCGCCGCCCTCGCCGCGGGAGCTCTCGCGCTCTCGCTCACCGCGTGCGGCGGTGACGACGACAACGGCAGCGGCGACAACGGCAGTCAGGGCAACGGCGACAAGGAGACGGCCGCCACCGTCACCCTCCCCGACCTGGACGGCGAGAGCCTGGAGGTCGCCGCCGTCTGGACCGGCGCCGAGCAGGAGAACTTCAAGAAGGTCCTCGCCGAGTTCGAGAAGCGCACCGGCGCCAAGGTGACCTTCGTGCCCGCCCAGGACCCGATCATCAACTTCCTCGGCTCGAAGATCGCGGGCGGCGCCCCGCCGGACGTCGTGATGCTTCCCCAGCCCGGCGCCGTCAAGCAGGCCGTCGAGAAGGGCTGGGCCAAGCCGCTGGGCAACGAGGCCCGCGCCGAGCTGGGCCGGAACTACTCACAGGGCTGGCAGGACATCGGCACGGTCGCCGGCAAGCAGTTCGGCGTCTACTACAAGGCCGCCAACAAGTCCCTGATCTGGTACAACGCGCAGGTCTTCGAGAACGCGGGCGCGGCCGAGCCCAAGACGTGGGACGAGCTGCTCACCGCCGCCCAGACGATCTACGACTCCGGCGTCACGCCGTTCTCCGTCGGCGGCGCGGACGGCTGGACCCTCACCGACTGGTTCGAGAACGTCTACCTCTCGCAGGCGGGCCCGGAGAAGTACGACCAGCTGGCCAAGCACGAGATCAAGTGGACCGACCCGTCCGTGAAGGAGGCGCTGACCACCCTCGCCGAGATCTGGGGCAAGAAGGACTACGTCGCGGGCGGCGCGACCGGCGCGCTGCAGACCGAGTTCCCGGCCTCGGTGACGCAGACCTTCACCGGCGGCGACCAGCCCAAGGCGGGCATGGTCTACGAGGGCGACTTCGTGCAGGTCAACATCGCCGAGACGGACGCGAAGGTCGGCACGGACGCGAAGGTCTTCCCGTTCCCGGCCGTCGGCGACACCGCGCCGGTCGTCTCCGGCGGCGACGCGGCCGTGATCCTGGAGGACTCGAAGGCGTCGCAGGCACTGGCCACCTGGCTCGCCTCCTCGGACGCGGCGGAGATCCACGCGAAGCTCGGCGGCTACCTCTCGCCGAACAAGAACGTCGACACGTCGGCGTACCCGAACGACGTGCAGAAGAAGATCGCCGAGGCGCTGGTCGCGGCCGGCGACGACTTCCGCTTCGACATGTCGGACCAGGCCCCGCAGGCCTTCGGCGGCACGCCCGGCAAGGGCGAGTGGAAGGCGCTGCAGGACTTCCTGAAGAACCCCGGCGACGTCGAGGGCGCGCAGCAGCAGCTGGAGGCGGACGCGGCCGCCGCCTACGGAGGCTGACGCGATGGCGGCGACACCGGCGGCGGGGGCCTCACCGGCCCCGGCCGCCCCCAAGTCACCCAAGTCACCCAAGCCACCCACCTCACCCAGGCCGCGCAGGAGCGTGACCGGCACCCGCAGGACCGTGGTGGTCCTGTTCCTGCTGCCCGCCCTGGTGCTGCTCGGCGCGCTCGTGGTGTACCCGATCGGGTACTCGCTGATCCGCAGCTTCTACGACCAGTCCGGCGACGGCTTCGCCGGATTCGACAACTACCAGGCGCTGTTCACCGACGACGGCATCCGCACCGCCCTGAAGAACAACATCATCTGGGTGGTGTTCGCACCCACGGTCGCCACCGCGCTGGGTCTGATCTTCGCGGTGCTGACCGAACGGGTGCGCTGGGGCACGGCGTTCAAGCTGGTCGTCTTCATGCCCATGGCGATCTCGATGCTGGCGGCCGGCATCATCTTCCGCCTGGTGTACGACCAGGACCCGGACAAGGGCGTCGCGAACGCCGTGTGGGTCGGGGTGCACGACACGTTCGCGGAGTCGTCCGCGTTCCCGAAGGCTCACCCGGGGCGTGAGTCGCCGCTGGAGCCGGCCGGCGGCGGCGCGTTCATCACCAAGGAGCCGGTCACTACGAGTGGGACGGTCGTCCTGCCGCTCGTCGGCGTCGCCCCCGACATGATGCCGGACGGCGCGCGGAAGGCCGTACCGGCAGAGCCCGAGGACGGGAAGATCACCGGGACCACCTGGCAGGACTTCACCCGCGGCAAGGGCGTCGGGAAACTCAACGGCGTCGACGCCGCCGAGCTGGGCTACGCCGGGATGAGGATCGAGGCGGTGAAGGACGGCAAGGTCGTCGCGGAGACGACGGCGGCCGGTGACGGCACCTTCACGCTCCCCGCCGCGGCCGACGGGGCGCAGCTCAGACTCCCCGCCGACAACTTCAAGGAGCCCTACAACGGCCTGAACTGGCTCGGTCCCTCGCTCGTCACCCCGGCCATCATCGGGTCGTACGTGTGGATGTGGGCGGGCTTCGCGATGGTGCTGATCGCGGCCGGGCTGGCGGGTGTCCCCCGGGAACTCCTCGAAGCGGCCCGGGTCGACGGCGCCAACGAGTGGCAGGTCCTCAGGCGGGTCACGGTCCCGCTCCTGGCGCCGGTCCTCGCGGTCGTCGCCGTCACCCTGATGATCAACGTGCTGAAGGTCTTCGACCTGGTCTTCATCATCGCTCCCGGCTCCTCCCAGGACGACGCGAACGTGCTGGCCCTGGAGCTGTACCGCAAGGGCTTCGCCACCGACCAGCCGGGCATCGCCAGCGCCATCGCGGTGTTCCTGCTGCTCCTGGTCATCCCGGTGATGTGGTTCAACGTACGGCGGCTCAGGCGGGAGGTCAGGCGATGACATCGCGTCCGCCGTGCGGCGGCCGGGGGTCCGGGGGTCGACCCCCGGGTGGGTACAGCAACGTACGGCGGCTCGGGCGGGAGGTGCGGCGATGACCACGGACGCGGGCTCCCCCACGAAGACGGCGTCGACGCCGCCCGGGTCGGCCGTCAAGGCGAAGCGGTCGCTGGGCTCCCGGCTCGCCGAGAGCGTCAGCGGCGGACTGGTCCAGGTGTTCCTGATCGTCGTGGGCCTGTTCTGGCTGGTCCCGACGATCGGCCTGCTGCTGTCCTCGCTGCGCACGCCGCAGGACATGGCGGCGAGCGGCTGGTGGGAGATCTTCACCAAGCCGTCCCAGCTCACCTTCCAGAGCTACGAGGAGCTGCTGAAGAACGGCGACATCACCTCCTCCCTCCTCAACACCGTGATGATCACGGTCCCGGCGACCGTCCTGGTCGTGATCATCGGATCGCTCGCCGGATACGCCTTCGCGTGGATGGACTTCCCGGGCCGCGACTGGTGGTTCCTGGCCGTCGTCGGACTGCTCGTCGTGCCCGTCCAGGTCGCCCTGATCCCGGTCGCCGAACTCTTCGGCGAAGTCGGCCTGTTCGGCTCGGTCGTCGGCGTGATCCTGTTCCACGTCGGCTTCGGGCTGCCCTTCGCGGTGTTCCTGCTGCGGAACTTCTTCGCGGAGATCCCGCGAGAGCTGCTGGAGGCCGCCCGGCTGGACGGCGCGGGTGAACTGCGGCTGTTCGTCCGGGTGGTGATGCCGCTCGGCGGGCCCGCGATCGCGAGCCTGGGCATCTTCCAGTTCCTGTGGGTGTGGAACGACATGCTGGTCGCGCTGATCTTCTCGGACTCCGGGAGCCAGCCGATCACGGTCGCCCTGCAGACGCAGGTACGGCAGTTCGGCAACAACATCGACGTACTGGCGCCGGGAGCGTTCATCTCCATGGTGATCCCGCTGGCCGTGTTCTTCGCGTTCCAGCGGCAGTTCGTCTCGGGCGTCATGGCGGGCGCCGTCAAGTAGGCGCGACACCAACCATGGGGGGGCGGGCCGAACACCGGCTCGCCCCCTCCTTCGTACGAGCGTTTCCCGGGTGCGCGAAGTCCCCCGAATGCCGCAGGGACCGTAACCAAGTCACTCCACCGGCCGTTCCCGGGCCGAACGCCCGCGCCGACTCCGCCGGCCCCGCCGACCCATGGATGCCCCGTGCCCCGGTTCAGTGTCATCGTCCCCGCGTACCAGGTTCAGGCGTATCTGCACGCGTGCCTGGAGTCGGTGCTGTCCCAGTCGTATCCGGACCTCGAACTGATCGTCGTCGACGACTGCTCACCGGACGCCTGCGGCGCGATCGCCGACGAGTTCACGGCCCGCGACCCGCGCGTACAGGCCGTGCACCTGCCCCTGAACCAGGGCCTGGGTCCCGCGCGCAACGCCGGGATGGAACGGGCGAGCGGCGACTACCTGGTCTTCCTCGACGGCGACGACACCCTCACCCCGGGCGCGCTGCGGGCCGTCGCCGACCGGATCAAGGAGACCGGGGATCCGGACGTCCTGGTCTACGACTACGCGCGTACCCACTGGTCGGGCGAGGCGGTCCGCAACCAGGCCGCCGCACACCTCACCGAAGAGGGCCCGGCGCCCTTCCGGCTCACCGACCGGCCGGGACTGCTGAGGCTCCTGATGGTGGCCTGGAACAAGACGGTGCGGCGGGAGTTCGCCGAGCGCGAGGGCTTCACCTTCCCGCCCGGCTACTACGAGGACACCCCCTGGACGTACCCGGTCCTGATGACGGCTCAGTCCATCGCCACCCTGGACCGGGTCTGCGTCCACTACCGGCAGCGCCGGCGGGGCAGCATCCTGGGCACGCCGAGCGAGCGGCACCTCGACGTGTTCGGGCAGTACGACCGTGTCTTCGCGTTCCTGGAGTCGCACCCGGAGCCGGCCCGCTGGCGGCCGTTGCTCTACCGCCGCATGGCCGACCACCTGACGACGGTGTTCACCCGGCCCGACCGCGTCCCGCGCGCCCTGCGCGGGGAGTTCCTGCGCAGGGCCCGCGCCCACTGCCGCCGCTACCGGGTCCCCGGTGCTCCCGCCCCGCTGCCCGTCCGCCTGCGCCACGCCCTGCTCCGCCTCGGCCTGCGCCGCACCTACGATGCCCTGCGCCTGACGTCGGCCCTGCACCGCCGGACGGTGAAGGGCACCGCCAAACTGCTGCACGCCGTGCGTGCCGCCGTCCTCCGCCTGCACTACCGCGTCCAGCGCCGCCTCCCCCTGCGCGCCGACCGCGCCCTCTTCGCCGCCGACGGGGGTCGGGGGCACGGCGGCGACCCGGGCGCGCTGGAGGAGTCGTTCCGCGAGCTCGTCCCGCACGTGCGGACCGCGTGGGCCGCCGACCCCGCGCACCACCACACGATCCCGACCGGCACACGCCGCCTCGTCCCCGGCACGGCCGCCTACTGGACGGCGCTGGCCCGCTCCCGCTACCTGGTGCACAACGCCGCCTTCGACGCCGGCCTGCTCAAGCGCAAGGGGCAGGTCCTGATCCAGACGCAGGCCGGGACTCCTCTCAAGCACATGGGCCTGGACCTCCAGGAACGCCCGGCCGCGGCGGGCGGCACCGACTTCGCCCGGCTACTGCGCGACGTCGACTCCTGGGACTACGTCGTCTCCGCCAACCGCCACTCCACCCTGGTCTGGGAGCGTGTCCACCCCGGCCGTTACACCACGCTGGAGTACGGCCAGCCCCGCACCGACGTCCTCCAGCGGGCGACGCCGGGGGACGTGGCCCGGCTGCGCGAGAGCCTCGGCATCCCCGGGGGCACGGTCGCGATCCTGTACGCGCCCACCCACCGGGACTACCGGCGCACCCAGCGCGCGGCCCTGGACCTGGAGCG
This sequence comes from Streptomyces marokkonensis, assembly GCF_039539045.1. Taxonomy (NCBI): domain Bacteria; kingdom Bacillati; phylum Actinomycetota; class Actinomycetes; order Kitasatosporales; family Streptomycetaceae; genus Streptomyces; species Streptomyces marokkonensis. The sequence continues at coordinate 37,411 of NZ_BAABCQ010000027.1, read as the reverse complement.
CGTCCTCACCCGCCTCGGTCCCCGCTACATGGTGCTGGCCCGCGCGCACCCCCGGCACTGCGGTCCGCTCGCCGAGTCCGGGGGCCGGATCCTCGACGTCAGCGGCCATCCGAGCGTCCAGTCGCTGTGCCTGGCCTCGGACGCGCTCGTCACCGACTACTCGTCCCTGATGTTCGACTACGCGGGCCTGGACCGGCCGATCGTGATCCACGCGGACGAGCCGGAGGCGTACGAGGCGGCCCGCGGCACCTACTTCGCCCTGAGCGCCGTCCCGCCGGGCGCGATCGCGCGGGACGAGGACGAGTTGATCGACATCTTCGCGGACGGCCACTGGCGCGGAGCCCGGTCCGACCGGCTGAGGGCCGAGTTCCGCGAGCGGTTCTGCCCGTACGACGACGGCCGCGCGGCCGAGCGCGTCGTACGCCGCGTGGTGCTGGGAGAGACGGGCCCTCCTCCGGTCGTGCCGCTCGCCGAACGGCGCCCCGCCCCCTCCGCCGCCGCGGCCCTCGGGCGCACCCCGCTGGCCACGGTGCCGAAACCCGCCGGGCCCCGCACCGTCACCGACAGCCTCTGACCGGCGTTTGACCACTGGGAGTTCGCATGCCCCGCAGTTCGTCGCGGCCCACTCCGACCCGGCCACCCACCTGGCGGCCGACGGGTCGGCCGGGCCGCCGGACGGCAGGAGCGGCGGGGTGCGGCTGCCGAGGGAGCGTCCAACGGACAGGCGGCTCCCACCGGACGGGCGCCTTGCGTGTGACCAGGAGAACGAGAGAAAGAGCAGTATGCCCCGCTTCAGCATCATCGTCCCGTCCCATGGGGTCGCGGGGCGGCTGTCCCTGGCGCTGGACTCGGTCCTCGCGCAGTCCTTCGGCGACTTCGAGCTGATCCCCGTCCACGACGCCCCGGACCGCGCCGAGGCGGAGGTCGTCCAGGAGCGCGCCGAACGGGACTCCCGGGTGGCGCCCGCGCACTCGCCGCCGTCGGCCGGGCTGGCCGGGGCCCGCAACACCGGGATGCGGGCGGCGACCGGCGCGTATCTGCTGTTCCTGGACGGCGACGACGTCCTCGTCCCGGGCGCGCTGGCGGCGCTGGACGCGCGGCTGGCGGACACCGGCGGCGTCGACGTGCTGTACACCGGACACGAGCGCGTGCCCTGGTGGGAGGGCGAGCCGACCAACCCGGCCGCCCCGCTGCTCGCCAAGGCCCCGGACGGCGCGTTCGCCCCCGACCGCGCCCCGCACCTCACCGGTGTGCGGCTGCCCGCGTGGAGCGCGGTCTACCGCCGCACCTTCCTCGCCGAGCGGCGACTGGCCTTCCCCGACGGGCACTTCACGGACGTCGGCTTCGGCGCCCTGGTCGCGGCGCGCGCCGAACGCGTGGCCGTGCTGCGCTCCGTGGTCGTACGGCATCTGGTGCGGCGCCAGGGCAGCCGTCTGAACCTGCCCGGCGAGCACCACGCGGACCTCCTCGACCAGGCCGAGCGGGCGCTCGCGGACGCGGCCGCGCGCAGGCTGCCGGACGAGCGGCGCGGCCCGCTGTTCGAGCAGCTCTTCGCCGCGGTCCTGAAGACCGCCACGCATCCTCGGCGCCTGACGCGCCAGGGGCGCCGCGCCTTCTTCCGCCGGGCGAGTGCTCTGTACCGGCGCCACCGTCCCGCCGGGTTCCGGCCCCCGGGCGGCCGGCTCGGGGTCCAGCACCGGCTGCTGGCGTCGGGGTCGTACGCCGCCTTCCGCGCCCTGCGCGCCACCAACCGGGCGGCGACCGGGGTGCTGCGTCGCCTGCCCCGCCCGCACGGCCTGCGCACCCGCCTGCGCTACCGCCTCGGGCTGCGCCGCCCGCTGGATCCCGACCTCGTCGTGTACTGCGCCTACTGGGGCCGCGGCTACGCCTGCAACCCGGCCGCGATCCACGCCAGGGCCCGCGAACTCGCCCCGCACCTGCGCTCGGTGTTCCTGGTCGAGCCCGGCCAGGAACACACGGTCCCCGAGGACGTCGACCACGCGGTGATCGGCAGCCGCCGCTACTGGGACGTGCTGGCCCGCGCCACGTACCTGGTCAACAACGCCAACTTCGCCGAGGACGTCGTCAAGCGCCCCGGCAGCGTGCACGTGCAGACGCAGCACGGCACCCCACTGAAGACGATGGGCGTCGACCAGTCGACGTACCCCGTGGTGGCCGCGGCCAGCGGCAGCTTCGCCAAGCTGCTGGGCCGTGTGGACCGCTGGGACTACAACCTCTCCGCCAACCGCCACTCCACCCAGATGTGGGAGCGCGCCTTCCCCGGCTCCTACGAGAACCTGGAGTACGGCTATCCGCGCAACGACGTCTACTGCACGGCGACCGCCGACGACGTCGCCCGCGTCCGGCGCGAACTGGGCGTGCCGGAGGGGAGGACGGCCGTCCTGTACGCGCCCACCCACCGGGACTACGCGACCGGTTCCGACACCGGACCGGGCACCGGCGGGCTGGACCTGGAGGCGTTCTGCGAGGCGGCCGGCGAGAACGTGGTGGTGCTGCTGCGCGCGCACTACTTCTACGACCGGGGCGGCGCGCGGAGCGGCGGCCGGGTCATCGACGTCACCGCGCACCGCTCCTCCGAGGACGTGTGCCTGGCCGCCGACGCGCTGGTCACCGACTACTCGTCGATCATGTTCGACTACGCCAACCTGGACCGGCCGATCGTCGTGTACGCCGACGACTGGGACGTCTACCGGGAGACCCGGGGCGTCTACTTCGACCTGATGGCCACGCCGCCCGGCCCGGTGGTACGGACGCCCGACGAACTGGCCCGCGTCTTCCGCGACGGCTCCTACGCCGGCCCCGCCTCGACGGCGTCGCGGGCCGCGTTCCGGGAGCGGTTCTGCGAGTTCGACGACGGCCGGGCCGCCGAGCGCGTCGTACGCCGGGTGCTGCTGGGCGAGCCGCCCGAGGCGCTGCCGCCCGTGATCCCGCTCGCGGAGCGCGTCCCGGCCCCCGCCGCCGCCACCTTCGTGAGGAGCTGATCCCGCAGTGCCCCGCTTCAGCGTCATCATCCCCTGCTTCAAGGTGCAGGGCTTCCTGCGCGAGTGCCTCGACTCGGTCCTGGACCAGTCCTACCGGGACATCGAGGTCGTCGCCGTGGACGACTGCTCGCCGGACGGCTGCGGCGCGATCCTCGACGAGTACGCCGCCCGCGACGAGCGGGTACGCGTGCTGCACCTGGAGGAGAACGTGGGCCTCGGCCGGGCCCGCAACGCCGGGCTGCCGCACGCCACCGGCGACTACCTCCTCTTCCTCGACAGCGACGACACGCTCACCCCGGGCGCCCTGCGCGCGATGGCCGACCGGCTCGCGGAGACGTCCGACCCGGACGTACTGGTCTTCGACTACGCGCGCACCTACTGGTGGGGCGGCACCCGACGCAACGTCCTGGCCCACGTCCTGGCGCAGGCCCCTGCCGGTGACGGCGACGGTGCCCCCGGCGATGGCGACGGTGCCTCTGACGGTGACGGTGACGGGACCTTCACCGCCGCCGGACACCCCGAGATCCTCGACCTGCTGATGGTGGTCTGGAACAAGGCGTACCGGCGCGACTTCGTCGAGCGCGAGGGCTTCACCTTCCCGCCGGGCTACTACGAGGACACGCCCTGGACCTTCCCGGTCATGTTCTCCGCCGGCCGGATCGCCACACTGGACCGCGTCTGCCTGAACTACCGGCAGCGCCGCCAGGGCAACATCCTGTCCACCACCAGCCGCAAGCACTTCGACGTCCACGCGCAGTACGAGCGGGTCTTCGCGTTCCTCGACACCCGCCCGCACCTGGCCCGGTGGCGGCCGTTCCTGCACGCCAAGATGGGTGAGCACTGCCTGGACATCCTGTCCAAGCCGGACCGGCTGCCCCCGTCGGACAAGGCCGAGTTCTTCCGGCGCACCGCCGAGATGTTCCGCGCGTACCGGCCACCGGGCGCCGAGATCCCGGCCGGGCTGCGCGTCCTGGACGGCGGTGCCCTCGGCTACCCGGCCTACCGGCTGCGGCGCCAGTCCGGGCGGGCGGGCCGGGAGCTGGGGCGTCGGGCGCGGCAGGCGCAGGGGGCGGTCGGCGGGCGGCTGGGACGGGTACGGACCGCGGTGAGCTCCCGCCGTCCACTGGATCCCGGCCTCGCCGTCTACTCGGCCTTCTCCCACCGGGGCGTGCTCGGGGACCCCGCGGCGATCCACCGCAAGGCGCTCGAGATCGCCCCGCATTTGCGCGGGGTGTGGGTGGTGCGCGACGAGGAGTACGCGGCGGACACGGCCGCGCTGCCGCCGGGCACGGAGCACGTGATCCTCGGCAGCGCCGCCTGGCGCCGGGTGACCGAGCGGGCCACGTTCTTCGTCAACAACGTCAACTGGCCCGGGACCGTGGCCAAGCGCCCCGGCAGTGTCCACATCCACACCCACCAGGGCACCCCGCTCAAGTACATGGGCGTCGACCTGCTGGGCCGGCCCGGTGCCCGGCACGGCCTGGACGTGCCGCAGATGCTGCGCCGGGCCGACCGCTGGGACCACAGCCTGGTCGCGAGCCGGTACGCGGAGCGGGTGTGGGAGCGTGCGTACCCGTGCCACTTCACGTCGGCGCGCACCGGCAGTCCGCGCAACGACGTGCTGGTGCACGCCGGCCCGGAGGACGGCCGCCGGGTCCGCGAGCGGCTGGGCGTCCCCGACGGCCACACCGTCGTGCTGTACGCGCCGACCCGCCGCGACTACCGGCGGGGCGGGCACGTCGACCGGATCGACCTGGCCCGGCTCGCCGCCGACCTCGGCGACGGCCACACCCTCGTGGTCCGGCTGCACCCGTCCCTCGCCACCGGACCGGCGCGCGGCATGGGCCTGTCCGAGCTGCACCGGCGGGGCGTCCTGGTCGACGCGACCGGCGAACCGCACGTCGAGGACCTGATGCTCGCCTCCGACCTGCTGATCACCGACTATTCCGCACTGACGTTCGACTATGTCCTCCTGGACCGGCCGATCGTGATCCACGCCGACGACTGGGCCGCCTACGCGGCGAGCCGCGGCGCCTACTTCGACATCACCGCCGACGCGCCCGGCCATGTCTCGCACTCCTACCGGGAGCTGGCCTGGCTGCTGGCCTCCGGGGCGTGGCGGGACGAGGAGGCGGCACGGCTGCGGTCCGCGTTCCGGGCGCGGTTCTGCGAGTACGACGACGGGCGGGCCGCCGAGCGGGTGGTCCGGACGCTGATGCTGGGAGAGGCGATGGCAGGCCCGGACCTCCGGGGCGTCCCCGGCGCCCGCGCCGTCCCGGCCGGCCGCGACGCGCTGACCTCGCAGTGAGGCCGCGCACCTGGGTGCTGGTCCTGGCCGCGGTGTTCGCCCTGCTCCAGCTCGCGAACGTCACCGGCCGGGACACGCCCGACACCAAGAACTACCTGTCGTACGCCCTGAGCCTCGGCGGCGGGAGCAAGCGCGAGGTGGCGGCGGCGACCATCGACTACGTGTGCGCGAGCGAGGCGGCGACGGCCCGCCGCGACCAGAGCGTGCACGTGGTCCGGTTCCATCGCCCCGACCCCACCGGGCAGGTGATGTCCGAGTGCCGGGAGCGGGAGTGGCGGGCGGTGGAGCCGCGGCTGGCGGCCGGGCAGACCGGCGGGCACACCGTGCCGTACATGCCGGAGCGCTTCATGCGGATCTTCGAGGCGCGGCCCGGCTATCCGGTGTTCCTGGCGCCGTTCGTCATGGCCTTCGGGGCGACGTGGGGACTGTGGGCGGCGGGCGTCGTCATCGCGTCCGCGGGCGGCGTCCTGGCCTTCCTGATCCTGCGCACGCTGTCCGTGCCGGTACCGCTCGCGCTGGCCGGACAGGCGCTGTACTACGTACTGCCGTGCGGGACGACCGCCATGCGCCCGATGACCGAGGGAATGCTGATGGCGCTGACCCTGGCGGCGGTGTGGGGCTGCGCGCTGGTGGTGCGGGCGGGGCGCACGCGGCCGGGAAGCACGCGGGCGGGAAGCACCCGGGCCGGGCTCGCCCTGGTCGCCGGGTCACTGCTCGCGCTGTTCACGGTCAAGCACTCGCAGGCGCTGTTCCTCGGGCTCTGCCTGGCGGCGGCCGGCGCGCTGATCGCCCTGCGACGGCACCGCCGGGGCCGGCCGCCGGGCCGGGACGCGCTCTCGCTCGCGGCGGTCGGCCTGGCCGGCGTCGTCGGCACGCTGGCCCTGGCGCGGCTGCTGCACCACCCCACCATGACCGACAGCCTGCAGGACCTGCTCACCGACCACTTCGCCCGGCCCGACCGGGAGCGTCCGTGGGCGGAGTTCCGGCAGATGCAGGGCAACTTCTGGGTGGAGTGGCTGCGTCGGCAGGCGCTGGAGCCGCTGTTCGTCGCGGCCCTGGCCGCCGGGGCGTGGGGCGCGCTGCGGCGCGGGCGAGCGGTCGGCGGTTTCCTGGTCGCGGCGGCCTTCACCGGGATCCTCACCCAGGCCGGGCATCCGGACATCAACATCTGGGGCGGGCGGCTGATCGTGCTGGCGTGGCTGCTGCCGGTGGTGGGGGTCCCGCTGCTGCTGGGGCCGGTGGTACGGGAGCGTGTGACGCTGCCCGCACAGGGGCACGCCGAACGGGCCCGCGCGGTCGGCTGAACTTCACCCCGCACGTCACTCGATGAGGTGACTTGAGGTCATGTCGTCGACCTCTGGCGACCCATCGGGAACATACGGCAAATGCCCCGAATGTCCCCCTTCTCGCCTGTCCCGTGAGCACCGGCGTCCTCGTCCGGCGGTCCGTGCGCGGCGCGACGGCGCTGCGCGGCGGCCGCACCTGGCGCCCCACCCCCTATCAGGCCGCGGGCTTCGTCTTCTTCCTCCTGATGACACTGGCGTACTGGGCGGTGCCACTGTGCTGCGACGCCGGCCAGCACGCGGCCGTCGTGGAGCGGCTGAAGGCCGACCTCCTGCACCCCCGCCACCCGATGGCCGACCTCCCCGGCGCGGGGAGCGCCTACTACTCGCCGTACGCGGTGACGCAGGGCCTGTTCGCCCGGCTGACCGGACTCGGCGGCTGGGAGGTGGTGCGGCTCGCCGGACCGGTGAACCTGCTGGTGCTGCTGACCGGGCTGGCCCGCTTCGTGCGGGTACTGACCCCGCGGCCGTGGGCGCCGGTGCTCGCACTGGGCGCGATGACGCTGCTGTGGGGCACCGAGCGGGCCTGGTGGAGCGGCTACCTCGGCCTGATGTCGATGACGGGCAACCTCGGCTACCCGTCGGCGTGCGCGATCGGGCTCACCTTCTGGGCCTGGGCACTGACCGGGGCGCGGGCACGGGACGCGCGCCTGGTGCGGTACGTGGGGCCGAGCGGTCTGCGCGGCCTGCCCGGGTACGCGGGCCTGGGCGCCCTGTACGGCCTGATCCTCCTCGTCCACCCGATCACGGCGGTGGCGGCGGCGCTGGGCGCGGTGGCCCTCGTGGCCGGATGGCAGCACGGGTGGCGGCACGGTCCGCGCGGGGCGATCGCCGGGCGGTGGGCACTGACGGGCGCCGTGGCGGTGGCGACGGCGGCGGTGTGGCCGTACTTCGACGTGTTCTCGCTGGCCGGCGACGACAGCGTGGACGCGATGCACCGGGTCCTGTACCTGCACCTGCCCGGGGAGTTCTGGCTGGCGCTGCTCGGGTTGCCGGCGCTGTGGCTGCGCGGACGCCGGTCGGCGCGGGACCCGCTGGTGCTGATGTTCGCGCTGGACTGCGCGGTGGTGGCGTACGGCTGGTTCAGCGGCCACTACACCTACGGCCGGATCCTCGGGCTCACGCTGGTGCCGCTCCAGTTCGCCCTGGCGGTGGAGCTGGCGGCGCCCCGGCCGTGGGGGAGGTGGCGCAGGGCACTGGGCCGGACGGCGGCCGCGGGAGCCCTGCTGGGGTTCCTGACCGTCCACGCCGGGGCGGTGGTGCCGCGCGCGCTGGACCCGGTCGGCTTCGAGCAGCCGCCGGACTGGCCGACGTACGAGTGGGCGGCCCGGCACATCGGCCCCGGCGAGGTCGTGATCACCGACGGCTACTACGCCGGGCACGCCATCGCCGGATACGGGCCGAATCTCGCGGCGCCCGCCTGGCCGGACGCGTCACTGGACGAGCGGGAGCGCGCGCGGCGGGCGGCCGACGTGAAGGCGTACCTCGCGCCCGGTTCGACCCGCGCCGAGCGCGCCGCCGTCGTCCGCCGCCACCACGTCCGCTGGCTGCTGCTGACCCGCTGGCAGCGGGTGCCCGAGGAGGCGGTGGTGGTGGCGTGGAGCGAGCGGACGGGGGAGGTACTGGCGCGGGTCGGGTGAGCGCCCCGCTCGACTACGGCCACTCGAGGACGAGTCGGTGGCGGCGGCGACTACTCGATGACGAGCTCGACCGGGATGTTGCCGCGGGTGGCGTTGGAGTAGGGGCAGACCTGGTGGGCCTGCTCGACCAGCTTGCGGCCGGTCTCCTCGTCCACCCCCTCGGGCAGCTCGACCCGGAGGGTGACGGCGAGCGCGAAGCCCTCGCCCTGCTTGCCGATGCCGACCTCGGCGGTCACCGCGGCGTCGCTGACGTCGACCTTCGCCTGCCGGCCGACGAGGCCGAGGGCGCTGCCGAAACAGGCGGCGTACCCGGCGGCGAACAGCTGCTCCGGGTTGGTGCCCTGCCCGTTGCCGCCCATCTCGACGGGAACGCCGAGCGCGAGGTCGAGCGTGCCGTCCGAGCTGACGGTGCGGCCGTCGCGGCCGTGGGTGGCGGTGGCGGCGGCGGTGTAAAGAGCGTCCATGGGAGACCGTCCCTCTCGGTTCGAGGAGAAGCGTCGTGGCGACGCCAGACGACAACAAGTAGAGCACGCGATTCAATTGCGCACAACTAAATCGTGGACAAATGCTGTCGGCTACCCTGAAACGCATGACCACGCCCGCAACGGACTGGCTCCGCCTCGACCAGCAGATCTGCTTCTCCCTGAACGCCGCCTCGCGTGCCTTCAACGGCGTCTACCGCCTGGTCCTCAAGGACCTCGGCCTCACCTACCCCCAGTACCTGGTCATGCTGGTGCTGTGGGAGCACGGGGAACTGCCGGTCAAGAAGCTCGGCGAGCATCTGCGGCTCGACTCCGGCACGCTCTCACCGCTGCTCAAGCGGCTGGAGACGGCCGGCCTGGTCCGGCGGGAGCGCAGCGCGCACGACGAACGGTCGGTGGAGGTAAGGCCGACCGCGGAGGGCGTGGCGCTGCGCGAGCGGGCCGTCGGGGTGCCGCGCCGGATCGCCTCGGCGACCGGCCTGGACCTCGCCGAGGTCCAGGACCTGCGCACCCGCCTCGACCGGCTCACGGCGGCCATGGACGCCTACCGCGAGGAGCCTTCCGCCTCCGCGTGAGGGCGGAGTACCCGCGAGGTACCGGATGGCGGATCATGGCCGCAGAGGACCGACCGACGGACTCCACTGACGGACTCTCTACTGACGGACTCCACTGAACGAGGGGACGGCCGCAATGACCTGGCTGATCACCGGCGGCGCCGGATACATCGGGGCGCACGTCGTACGGGCGATGACCGAGGCGGGCGAGAAGGCGGTCGTGTACGACGACCTGACCACCGGGATCGCCGAACGCGTGCCCGACGGCGTCCCCCTGGTGGTGGGCTCGGTCCTGGACGGCGAACGGATCACGCGCGCCCTGACCGACCACGCCGTCACCGGTGTGGTGCACCTGGCCGCCAGGAAGCAGGTCGGCGAGTCGGTGGACCAGCCGCTGCGCTACTACCGGGACAACGTCGAGGGCCTGCGCCTCCTGCTGGAGGCGGTCACGTCGGCCGGCGTCGAGTCCTTCGTCTTCTCCTCCTCCGCTGCCGTCTACGGCATGCCCGACGTGGACCTGGTCACGGAGGAGACCCCCTGCCTGCCCATGTCGCCGTACGGCGAGACCAAGCTGGCCGGTGAGTGGCTGGTCCGCGCGACCGGCCGGGCGACGGGACTGTCCACGGCCTCCCTGCGCTACTTCAACGTGGCGGGCGCCGCGAGCCCGGAGCTGGCCGACACCGGCGTCCACAACCTCGTCCCGATGGTCTTCGAGAAGCTCACGGAGGGCGCCTCCCCGCGCGTCTTCGGCGACGACTACGCGACGCCGGACGGCACCTGCGTCCGCGACTACATCCACGTGGTCGACGTGGCCGAGGCGCACGTCGCCGCGGCCCGCGCCCTGGCGGCCTCCCCCGGACGCTCCCTCACCCTCAACATCGGCCGGGGCGAGGGCGTCTCCGTCCGCGAGATGATCGACCGCATCAACGGCCTCACCGGCCACGGCCACCCCCCGACGGTCACACCCCGCCGCCCCGGCGACCCGGCCCGCGTGGTCGCCTCGGCCGACCGCGCCGCCGCCGAACTGGGCTGGAAGGCCAAGTACGACGTCGAGGACATGATCACGTCCGCGTGGGCAGGGTGGGTACGGCTGCACCCGGGGGCGGCGCGGGACTGAAAACCCGGGACGCGCCCTTCCCGGCCACCCCGAAGGGCGCACGTCTTCTCCTACCGCCTCCGACCGCTACCCGATCACCCGGCCGAGGAGACTTGTTCGCGCGCCCGTGCCGGATCAGGGTGGGACGGAACCGCGAACGGTGTTTGAAAAACGAGCACAAAGCCCCCCTGCCGACGAAGCAGGGAAATTTCTGTGGGGGCTGGAACCTCACGCGCAGGCCCTTACCAGGAGGGTCCCGACGCCTTGACCTTCTGGGGGAGAGATGCCCGCAACGCTGGTGTTCGACTACCCCGAAGAGATCAGCAGGGCCGACCACTCTTCCGGGGTGTAATCCCACCTGGTTACTGCCTTGGCCGCTCTCAGGGTGCCTACCGGCTGGCTGCCGACCATTGGGGGCTTGTGGGAGAAGACCAGCACGCCATCAGGCGAAAGCCTCTTACGGATCAGAGGGAGAAGCTGCTCGGGGTCCGTGAACCAGACGGGCCCGAAGATGGACAGCACCACGTCCAAGGGTCCGTATGTGTGGCTCAGGTAGTCGGTCACCTCTGCCGTGTGGAAGGTGAGGCCGGGGAGGTGGCCCCACCGGGCTACGGCCTTCCTGCGCTGGCTGGGTGAGATGTCCACCCCGACGCAGTTGGCCCCGAGAGTGGAGAGGTGGGCCAGATTGCATCCCGTACCGCAGCCCAGTTCCAGAACGGTCCGGCCTTGAAGCTCTCCGAGGATCGATTCGTCAGGGCCGTGGTCGGGGTACTGAGTCCAGTTCAGCCACGTACGTGCACCGGAAGCATTGGTGTCCCTCCGCGGCGTCCGTCCCTGGGCGTATCGCTCCCAGGCGTCGACGACCTCCATGCAGAACCTCTCTTCATGGGGCAACCCCCCGCACCTCCGAGGGGAGTTGCCCCGGCCAGTTGCAGTGTTACCGCTTCCCGCTGTTGGGGCTGTCCGTGCACCCGGCGTGACACTGGGAGCAATCGGCCGCGTCCTTCATGGTCCACAGCTCCGGGTCGATCTCGAAGCCGGAGGCCTGGATGACCTTGACGGTGTCCCGCAGGGCGGGCGGCTCCTGCGTGTCCTCTCCGGGCAGGTGCGGAACGTGGTGGATGTAGCGTCCCGCGTGCTGGTTGCAGAACTCCGTGTAGTTGATCGAGTCGAGCACGAACGAGTGGACACCCAGGTCCACGGCCTGAGAGGGCCCCATGCGGACCCCGGGGCACTCGGCGGAGGCCACCAGGTAGGCGACGGCCTGACTGAAGATGCGCTCTGCCAGGTCACGCTCCATGGCGTGGTCCCGCATGAGGAGTCGGACTTCCCGGTCCCACACCTGGGTGGGGACGCAGTTCCGGGGGTCTCGAACCTGTACCGCTGTTGCCATCGGTGGTTCCCTTCACGTGGTCGTGCTCGGGTGATGGAGCCCGCCCCGGCCACTCGAACGTGCCTGGGTGATCAGGGCGGGGGTCTCAGTGGGATACGCGCCGCCGCAGCTTCGCCAGCGTCCGGGCCTGCTGGTGGTGCCGAGCCAGGGCAGCAAGCTGGATGCGTTCCCTGTCGTCGACGGGCCGTACGGAAATGGCGCGGGTCTGCCAGCAGAGACCGGAGGGGCGAATCAGGATGAGCATGGGCCCACGTTGGTCTCGGACGACACCCACCATCAGACTGGCGTTGTCGAACACGGCCGCACCGGGCTCGCACACCGTTTCCTGTCTCATGCCCTCCGCCTTTCGCTGCTGACTCCATCCAGTCAACTGCTGTACGTGTGGAGGAACTTGCACACGAGTTGCACAGTGCTCCACCCACTCCGGACGGTGGAGAGTGAAGGAACCTACTACGGCTACTCGTATCGCTTGCGACGATGGCTCCAGCGACCGTCTTCCTGGGCAGGGCTGATCACATGGGCAAGACCACCGAGCCGGCACCGGGCACGAACCTTGCCACGCTCCGGAAGGAACGTGGGCTCACTCAGAGCCGGCTTGCGAGGCTGGCCAACATCAGCGTTTCCCTGCTGTCCAAGATCGAGGTGGGGGACCGCGCTCTGACCCCGGCTGTTGCTGCCGACCTGGGTAAGGCCATGGGGGTGAGCATGGCCGAGGTGCTGGGGAAAGCCTCTGTAGCCCAAGACGGAGAAGAACGCCTGTCGGCTCTTCGCTCTGCTGTACGGGACTACGACCTACCGGGACGTCGAGAGGTTGAGGAAGACACTCTCACGGACTCCTTGGAGACCGCTGGACAGCACAGGGACAAGGCGGAGGTGGACCAGATCCTGGCGATACTCCCCGGCCTTCTGCGGGATGCCACGACGCACGCCCACAGCACCAATACGGTGCAGAGCTGGATGACCCTGGCTGAGGTCTACAGCAGTGTGTACTGGCTGGCAGCCCGGCACAGGTGGATGGACATGGCGGAGTTGGCCGTGACTCGCCAATGGTGGGCTGTCGAGCAGAAGACCAACCCCCTGGGCATGGCGATCGCAGCCCGGGACCGGGCGGGGGCCTACCTGAACGGCGGGGACTTCGAAGGCGGCCTCATGGTCGTGGACCGGGCTGTCAGCCAGGCACAGACCAGCCTGTCAGGACAGGAAAGAGCCTTTGCGGTCGGGCTCCTGAACCTGCGGGGGATGACCTTGGCCGGACGCTTCAAGGACAAGAAGGAAGGCAGGAAGGAAGCCGAGCGGCACATCAAATCGGCTTGGGAAGCCTCCGAGTGGTTCGGCCGGGACTGGAACCGGCACAGCATGATCTTCGGCCCTCAGAACACGACCACACACGTGCTGGCTACTCGGCTCGACCTGGGGCGGCCCCGTGATGCTCTGAGAATGGCTGAGGACCTTGACGCGGCGCTGGAGGGCCTGCCCGCTACTCGTGTGGCTCCGTCCCGTATAAACCTGGCCAGGGCACGGCTGGATGTGGGGGACCGTGACGGGGCTCTGGAATCCCTGTCGGACGCCTGGGCGGCCGCTCCCCAGATGGCCCGGATCCACCCCATGGCGCGGGAGGTTTTCCGGGTCCTGTCGTCCCTGCACCGCCGCAGCAATCCTGAACTTCTGCGCCTGTCCAAGCTGTCCGGTATCCCCGTGTGAACGAAATGACCGACACCACGCCCGAGCGCCGTGCCCTCGCCGACCGGCTGGAGAAGGCCGGCGTCCTCAAGACCCCCCAATGGCGAGCCGCGGTAGAAGCCGTACCGCGCGAGTTGTTCCTCCACCCCGGCGTGTTCCTTCCTGTCGACGGCGGCCGATGGCGGCCGGTCAGCGCGGTCGGAGCCGATCCGGCGGAATGGACGCGCATCACCTATCGCGACGAGTCCCTGACCACACAACTCGACGGACACTTGACCGCTGACCAGACCAGTGACCCGGTGACGGGCGGGCCCACGTCGTCATCCACCACCCCGGTCACGGTGATCGGCATGATCGAGGACCTGGACGTGGAGGAGGGTCATCACGTGTTGGAGATCGGCACGGGCACCGGATACTCCTCGGCGCTGATGTGCCACCGCCTCGGCGAGGACAACGTGACGACCGTCGAGGTGGATCCAGGCGTGGCGGCACGTGCGGACGCGGCGCTGGAGGCGGCCGGATACTCGACGTGGACCGTCACCGGTGACGGCCTCCTCGGTCACCCACGCCGTGCCCCGTACGACCGCGTCATCGCCACCTGTGCCGTCCGCCGCATTCCCCACACCTGGATCAGGCAGACCAAGCCGGGCGGGTTCATCCTGGCCACCCTGGGCGCCTGGCCCTACGGTACCGGCCTGGCGAAGGTCACCGTGGGTGAGGGCGGTATCGCCGAGGGGCGGATCATCGGCCGCTCTTCGTTCATGCAGGCACGCTCTCAGTTCACCGCACCGGTGTCCGGTGACCTGTCCGCGCGGACGGCCTACGCCGACAGCGAGCGGGAGACAAAGCTGCCACCCACGGTGCTGGACGCGTGGGCGCCCGCCTTCCTCACCCAGCTCGCCGCTCCCGGGGCGCAACTCACTCGTGCCATGGCGAGCGACGGCCGACCGCTCCTGTACCTCTTCGACCCGGACCGCGAATCCTTCGCCGAGTTCGTCGCGCACAGCGCTGGGTGGACTGTCCGCCAGGGCGGTCCCGTGGCCCTGTGGGACGACATCGAGCGGACACTCGTCGCATGGCGGGACGCGGGAAGCCCCGACATCAGTGCCGTACGACTTCACATCACCGACAGATCCCACACGTACTGGATCGGCGACAATCCGGTGCTGCACTGGCAACACCGCATCGCCTGACAGCCGTTCGTCTTCGTCTCCGAGCTTGACCACCCGGGCTCTTCCGCATTCCTCCGGCGGGCGGCCCGGGCTCTCTTCAGCCTCCAGCACCCCAGGCAGTGACGATCACAGGGGCTACCGTGACGTGATGATCAACGACTCTCTCTCCGGCCGAACGGTCCGTCTGGTTTCGCCTGTCTCCTTCGAGGATGCCCCGTCCTTTAGGTCGGGGAGGAATCGAAGCTCCTGTGGAGCAGGGCAAGGAGCGGCGATCCGCCGCCAGGGCGGATCGCCGTTGATCTCGGACTGCCCGCAGAGGCCCACGAGTTGACTCGCCGATCAAGGCGTTACTAGTGTCACTTGCGTGAAGATAACCGCGCAGGTGAAGTTGTTGCCTGCGTCCGCGTATGACGCGGACGCACTGGCGGCGACCCTGCGTGCCTGCAACCGGGCCGCGAACGCGGCCTCGCAGGTGGCGTTCGCGAAGGACCTCAAGCGCCGGAACGTGCTGCAAGAGGCCGTGTACCACCGGATCAAGACGGACTTCGATCTCGGGGCACAGGCCGCTGTGCGCACGGTGAAGAAGGTGTGCGACGCCTACGCCACGTTCAAGGCGAACCTTCGGGCCGGGAACTACGGCCCCGAGGGCTCGAAGCGACGGATCAAGGCCGAGTCGAAGCCGATCCGCTTCCGTGAGATGTCGGCGCAACCGTTCGATGACCGGATGCTGACCTGGAACCTGGACACCAGGACGGTGTCGGTCTGGACGGTGGCCGGTCGGCTCAAGGGCATCCCGTTCGTCTGCTCCCCGGAGGCGACGCGGCTCCTCGCGCAGCGCAAGGGCGAGTCCGACCTGGTGATGCGGGACGGCATGTTCTTCCTCATCGCCACCATCGACATCCCCGAACCCGAGGTTTCTGAGCCTGACGGCTTCCTCGGGGTGGACCTCGGGATCGTGAACATCGCCACCACCTCGGACGGCCGGATCATGTCCAGCCGTCAGGTGAACCGGTACCGGCAGCGTAAGCGCGACCTGCGCGGCAAGCTCCAGAAGAAGCGCACCAAAAGCGCGGCTCGTGTCCTCAAGCGCCAGCGGCGCAAGGAAGCCCGGTACGCCACCCAGCGCAACCACATCATCGCCAAGAAGCTCGTGCACACTGCTGAACGCACCTCGCGGGGTATCGGTCTGGAAGACCTGACCGGTATCCGGCAGAGGGTCACGGCCGGGAAAGACCAGCGGGCACGACTGCACTCCTGGGCCTTCGCCCAGCTCGGCGCCTTTGTCGAGTACAAGGCCAAGCGGGCGGGTGTTGCCGTGGTCCATGTGGACCCGCGCAACACCTCCCGCCAGTGCTCCGAGTGCTGGCACACCCACCGCTCGAACCGAGTGGACCAAGCACGGTTCGCCTGCCGGTCCTGCGGGATCGTCCTGCACGCGGACCATAACGGCTCCCGCAACATCGCCCACCGGGCCGATGCTGCGTGGCAGCGGGGCGCAGTCAACCGCCCCAGAACGCCATAGGCGTTCCGGACGCAGGGTTCCATAGGGGAACATCAGCACCACGTTCCTCTCTGCCTGCAAGCCTCACCCTTCAGGGGGAGGTAGTTGACTGTCTGTCGACCACGCCGAGTCGCTCCTGCCCTCTGCCTCAGACCCGGAGGTGTGGCGGTGGACGCCCAGGCGACGTCCTGAGTCCCTCTTACAGATGCGAGCGATGCTCGAACAGATGGTGGAGGATCCGGCCCGACGATGCTTCGCGGTTCAGCGCCTGGCCGACGAGGTGGTGATCGGTTCAACGAGTCTCTACGAGCTCGACCCGGGCCGAGGCCGCGCTGAGATCGGTGCGACGTGGTTCGATCGTTCCTGCTGGGGAGGCCCCTACAACGCCGAGTCCAAGCTCCTGCTCTTCGGATACGCGTTCGGCACCCTGGGCCTCACCAGAGTCGCCTTGCGTACCGACAACCTCAATGAGCGATCGCAGAAGGCTTTGACGCGATTGGGTCTGGTCTACGAAGGAACACTGCGCAGCCATATGGTGCGTCAGGATGGCACGCGCCGCGACTCGCTGTACTACAGCCTGCTCGCGGATGAGTGGCCGTTGGTCCGCGACAAGCCACTGACCAGGATCGCTGCCAAGGCCGACGCTTAGGTCGGGACACACCTTGGCGCGGTTGGCCTTGTTTGCGAAGGCCCCGCCGGACGTTGGGAGCCGCCGTACGACGGGCGACGTTCGATCATCTCGCCACCCGCCTCGGCTGCACCATCACCTGAGCACTACGCGCTACGCGCTACGCAGGCAAGGCTGTCGGACCTGCGGGTTCCGCCGTCGGACCCCTGCCCGCCTCACAGCGCCTTCAGTCCCTCCGCCGTCGCCCGTGCCAGCGCGCCCAGGTACCCCTTCGGCGGCTTCGGGCCGCGGACGACCACCGAGCGCCAGTACAGCGGGCCCGAGATCAGGTCCAGGGCCAGGTCGGTGTCGAGGCCGGCGGCGATCTCACCGCGCTGTTCGGCCGCCGCCAGGATCCTGCTGGCGACGCCGTCCTGGCCCTCTCGCAGGGTCTTCTGCATGGCTTCCGCGATGTCGGGATTGCGGGCCGCCTCCGCCTGGAGGTCGGGGATGATCTGCGAGGCCACCGGGTGGCGCAGGGCACGGGACGTCACCTCGTACAGCAGTCGCAGGTCGCCCTCGAGGGTCCCCGTGTCGGGCGCGGGCAGGCCCTGCACGGCGAGCGCCGAGACGATGTCGAGCACCAGGTGGAGCTTGGAGCGCCAGCGCCGGTAGACGGCCGTCTTGCCGACCCCCGCCCGGCGCGCGATGCCCTCGATGGACATCCGCGCGTAGCCGACCGCCGCGAGCTCCTCGAAGACCGCCGCCCGGATGGCCACCGTCACCTCCTCGCGGAGCACCGCCGCCCCGGCGGGGGCCCGGCGGCGCGGTCGCGGCTGCGGCTCGTCGGCGTTGGTCGTCATGCGAGCCAAGCATAGGGCGTCACGACGAAACGGTTGCGTTCCGGCGTCACCACGCCCTACGCTCACGTCACGACGATACGGTGCCGTCCCGACGTGAATGAACACGCTGGGTCACCCAGGTGAACGACGGGCACCGTCCCTCGCCTCCCCCTCCCTCCGAACCGAAAGCAGCGGATGTGAGCCAGGTCCTCCACACACCGCCCCCGACACCGGCCACGGTCGCCCCCACCGCCGCCGACCACGACCTCGCGGCACTCGCCGCCCGCCACGGGCTGTCGGTCAGCGGCGCCCGCCCCTCCCTGCCCGAGTACGTCCGCCGGCTGTGGGCGCGGCGGCACTTCATCACCGCCTTCTCCACCGCCAAGCTCACCGCCCAGTACAGCCAGGCCAAGCTGGGCCAGGTCTGGCAGGTGATGACGCCCCTGCTCAACGCGGCGGTGTACTACTTCATCTTCGGCATGCTGATGAACACCAGCCGGGGCGTGGAGGACTTCGTTCCGTTCCTGGTCACCGGTGTGTTCGTGTGGACGTTCACGCAGAGCTCGATCATGGCGGGCACCAAGGCCGTCTCCGGCAACCTCGGCCTCGTGCGCGCCCTGCACTTCCCCCGGGCCGCGCTGCCGGTCTCCTTCTGTCTCCAGCAGTTGCAGCAGCTGCTGTTCTCGATGGCCGCCCTGGCCGTGATCCTGCTCGGCTTCGGCGTACCGCCCGCCGCGTCCTGGGTGCTGGCGGTCCCGGCGCTGGTGCTGCAGTTCGTGTTCAACGCGGGCGTGGCGCTGGTCATGGCCCGGGTGGGTTCCAGAATCCCCGACATGGCGCAGCTGATGCCCTTCCTGCTGCGGACCTGGATGTACGCCTCCGGCGTCATGTTCAGCATCGAGCACATGACCGGACCGGACAGCGGCCTGCCGTCCTGGGTCGGCACCGTGCTCCAGCTCAACCCCGCCGTCGTCTACATCGACCTGATGCGCTTCGCCCTGATCGACACCTTCGACGGGAGCGCCCTGCCGCCCCACGTGTGGGCGCTCGCGACGGGCTGGGCGCTGCTCGCCGGGATCGGCGGCTTCATCTACTTCTGGAAGGCCGAGGAGACGTACGGTCGTGGCTGAGAACACCCACAGCGCGCAGGACGGCGAGCGCGTCCCCACCGTCGTCGCCGACGGCGTCGACATCGTCTACCGGGTCAACGGCACCGGCGGCGGCCGCGGCTCCGCGACCGCCGCCCTCAACCGCATCCTGCGCCGCGGGAAAGCCGAGAAGGCGGCGGGCGTACGCCGGGTGCACGCCGTGAGGAACGTGTCGTTCGTGGCGTACCGGGGTGAGGCCATCGGGCTGATCGGCACCAACGGTTCGGGCAAGTCGACCCTGCTGAAGGCGGTCGCGGGCCTGCTCCCGGTGGAGAACGGCCGCATCCACACGGACGGCCAGCCCTCCCTCCTCGGCGTCAACGCGGCCCTGATGAACGATCTCACCGGCGAGCGCAACGTGTACCTCGGCGGTCTGGCGATGGGCATGTCCCGCGCGCAGATCAAGGAGCGCTACCAGGAGATCGTCGACTTCTCCGGGATCAACGACAAGGGCGACTTCATCACCCTGCCGATGCGCACGTACTCCTCCGGCATGGCGGCCCGGCTGCGCTTCTCCATCGCCGCCGCCAAGGACCACGACGTCCTCCTCGTCGACGAGGCCCTGGCCACCGGCGACCGCTCCTTCCAGAAACGCTCCGAGGAACGCATCCGGGAGCTGCGCAAGCACGCCGGCACGGTGTTCCTGGTCAGCCACAGCAACAAGTCCATCCGCGACACCTGCGACCGGGTGCTGTGGCTGGAGCGCGGCGAGCTGCGCATGGACGGGCCGACCGAGGAGGTCCTGAGGGAGTACGAGAAGTTCACGGCCGGACCGGACAAGGCGAAGAAGCCCGCCCCCAAGGCCGCCCCCGACCCCGCGGCCAAGGCGCAGGCGGCCGTGTGAGCGCTCCGCCCCGCCGCACCCCTTCCCTCGGAAGACGTAAGCACGGTTAACCCTTTTGCCCGTTTAGTGGCAATATGACCGAACGGCAACGGCCGAAGGAGTGTGTCGGGAGCGACGACGGCGAAGGAGTCCCCGCGATGTCCGAGACCCCTGAACTCAGCGTCATCGTGCACGGCCCCGACGTCCAGGACCACCTGTCCGCGCTCCTCGACTCCCTGAACGCCCACCCCCTCGCCGGCATCGAGGTGATCGTCGCCGCCGTCGGGGAGTGGGCACGGGAGACGGCGGAGCGGCACGACCCCGCGTTCACCGTGCTGCCCCTGCCGGACGGCGCCGGCGACGCCGCGGCCCGCACGGCCGGAGCGGCCCGGGCCTCGGGCCGGTGGCTGCACTTCGTACTCGCCAAGGACGGGCTGCCCGCCGGCGCACCGCGCACGATCGCCGAGCACGCCGCCGGCCTCCCCGACACCGTGGACGTCCTGCTCTTCGACCACGTCCGCAGCACATGGCGAGCCTCCGGCCTGCCCTCCCCCGACGGCCCCCGCCTCGCCCGCGCGGGTGGCGCAGCCTTCCCCCTCGACGACCGGCCGGCGCTGCTCGGCGTGACCCCGCTGCTCGGAAACCGCGCCGTGCGCGCCGGCTTCTGGCGGGCCCACGAGCACCTCCTCACCACCGACGACGAGGCCTTCGCCGCGTATGCCGCCCTGCTGCTCGCCGACCGCGTCGCCTGCCTGCCCCACCCGGCGTACGAGCACCGCAAACTGCGCCCCGAGAGCCTCCCGCCCCCCACGCCGGAGCAGCGGTACGCCCTGGTCGAGCGCTACGAGGCACTCCTCGACCTGGCCGCCGGCCGCCCGGCCGCCCACGCCGGCCTGTACGAACTGATGGTCCGCGACTGCCTTCGCACCTTCGCCCGTGCCGGGATGCCGGACGACGTGGCACGCGAGTTCTTCCACCGCGCGTCCCTGGCCGCCCGGCGCCACCGCCCCGACGGCCACCCCCGCCGGGCCGGCCTCGACGGCCTACGCCGGTCGCTGCTGGAGGAGGACGCCTGCACCGGATACCGCGCCCTCCAGGCCGCCAACCGCACGCGCCGCAAGACGCGGTCTGCGGTGCGCACCGGCAGGCACCGGGCCGGCACGCGGCTGCGCGCCCTCCAGTACCGCCGGGCTCTCGCCGAGCCGGTCGACCCCCACCTCGCCGTCTTCTCGGCGTACTGGGCCCGCGGCGTGTCCTGCAACCCGGCCGCGATCGCCGCCGGGCTCGCCGAACTCGCGCCGAGCGTCCACCCCGTCTGGGTGGTCACCGCGGCAGGCGCTGCCCTGCTGCCGCCCGGCACCGACCACGTCGTCCCCGGCACCCGCCGCTACTGGGAGGTGCTGGCCCGCGCCAAGTACCTCGTCAACAACGTCAACTTCCCGGACGCGGTCGTCCGACGCCCGGGCACCGTCCACGTCCAGACCCACCACGGGACGCCGCTCAAGCGCATGGGCCTGGACCAGATGCCGTACCCCGCCGCCGCCCGCGGCCTGGACTTCCGGGCGCTGCTGGAGCGCGTCGACAGGTGGGACTTCAGCGTCTCCGCCAACAGCCACTCCACCCGCATGTGGCAGCGGGCCTACCCGTCCCGCCACGTCTCCCTCGACCACGGCTATCCGCGCAACGACGTCTACTACACCGCCGGCGCCGACGACGTCCGCGCGGTCCGTGAGCGCCTCGGTATCCCGCCCGGCCACCGGGCGGTCCTGTACGCGCCCACCCACCGCGACTACGAGGCCGGCTGGACCCCGCGCCTGGACCTCGCCGCCCTCGCCGACCGGCTCGGCGAGGAAACGGTCCTGCTGGTACGCGCCCACTACTTCTACGAGACCGCCGTCTCCCGCTCCTCGCCGCTGACCGGCCTGCGCCGCTCCGGCCGGATCATCGACGTCTCCTCCTACGACCCGGTCGAGGAGCTGTGCCTGGCCGCCGACGCGCTGGTCACGGACTACTCGTCGATCATGTTCGACTACGCCAACCTCGACCGCCCGATCGTGATCCACGCCGACGACTGGGAGACGTACCGCACCACCCGCGGCGTCTACTTCGACCTGATGGCCGAGGCGCCGGGCCCGGTCGCCCGCGACCAGGCCCGGCTGACGGAGATCCTCACCACGGACGCCTGGCGCGACGAACCCGCGGCGAAGGCACGTGCCGCCTTCCGGCGCCGGTTCTGCGAATACGACGACGGCCGCGCCGCCGAACGCGTCGTACGCCGGGTCTTCCTCGGCGAGGACGAGCGCACACTGCCGGCCGTACTGCCGGTGGAGGAGCGCACCCCGGCCCCGAGCCCCGAGGAGGCGACCGCGTGATGAACGGCACGAGCGGGACGAGCACCCCCGACGTCACCGTCACGGTCATCGTCTACAACGACGCCGGACGCCTCCCCCGCGCGGTCGCGTCCGCCCTGCGCCAGACCCACGGGAACATCGAGATCGTCATCAGCGACGACCACTCGACGGACGCCACCGAGGACGTCGCCCGCGAGCTGGCGGCCCACGACCCCCGCGTCGTGTACCTCCGCCTGCCCGAGAACAGCGGCGGCTGCAGCGCCCCGCGCAACCGCGCCCTGGAGATCGCGCGGGCGCCGTACCTGATGTTCCTCGACAGCGACGACGAGCTCCCCGAGCGCGCCGTCGAGGTCCTGCTCGCCGCCCACCGCGAACGCGACCTCGACTTCGCCATGGGCGCGGTGCACCGGATACGCGTGGACGGCGGACGCCGCACCACCTGGATGCCGCACCTGGTCGCCGAGCGCCGCACACTCGACGGCATCGAGGCCGACCCGCGGCTGTTCTTCGAGCACCTGTCGACCAGCAAGATGTACGCCCGCGCCTTCCTCGACCGGCACGACCTGCGCTTCCCCGAGGGCATCCACTACGAGGACCAGCTCTTCTCCGCCCGGGCGTACTGCCTGGCCAAGACGTTCACCGTCGTCCCGGAGCCGGTCTACCGCTGGTACGTCGCCCCGTACGCCGCCTCCGAGACGGCCTCCATATCCAACCAACGGCACAAGCTGACCAACGTCCGCGACCGCGTCCACGTCCAGCGCCTCATCGACGCGTTCCTGGCCGAGAGCGGGCACGAGTCGCTGCGCGGGGACAAGGACTTCAAGTTCCTCAAGCACGACTTCCGGATGTACGCCGGTGACCTGCCGTACCGCGACGACGCCTGGCTCGCGTCCTTCGCGGACATCGTGGGTCCGTACCTCGACACGCTGGCCCCGGGCGCCTACGCCCGTCTTCCCCGCGCCGAACGGGTCGTGCTCCAGCTGATCCGTGACCGCCGTCTGTCCGACGTACGCATCGCTGCCCGAGGCCTCGGCCACGACGTCGCCCCGCGCCGGACCGCACCGGACGCGGCGGACGGCCGCACCTACTGGGGCGAGGAGATCCCGCACTCCGAACAGGCCCGCGGCGAACTGGACCTGACCGACCTGGACCTGCACACCCGCCCCTTCTTCTGCGCCCTGCTCCGCCACGAGATCACGGAGGTCGCGCGAAATGTTGGCGCCTCGATCGACCTCACCGTCCGGACCTACGACCCGGCCCTGCGCCTCCCGGTCGGCCCCCGGCGCGCCACCCTCCTCCTCTCCCCCGGCCGTCGCCGCCTCGCGGTCGCCTTCCGCCTCGACCCCGTCCGCCCCGGCCTCTTCGAGGGCCGCGTACGCCTGGACCTGGCCGCCGCGCGCCTCCCCCTCCAGGGCTTCGAGGGCGTCCGCCATCCCGTACTGCGCCTTCAGCATCAGGGCCAGACCCACACTGGCCTCCTCCTGGCCCCGCTGTCCTTCCCGCTCCTGACCGCCCGCGTGCCGTACTACGCCGGCACCCTCCCCCACCGGGTCACGGCGGAACCGGAGGGGCACGCCCCGGGGCGCCTGCAGATCCGTTGGCAGCCGGTGGGCACAACAGCGACGCTGATCCGCCCGGCAGCGCGCCGCGTGGCCACACCCCGGGTGAAACGAGCGGCCCGCCTGGCAGCGAGCATCCTCCGCTGACGCGGGACGCGGGACGCGGGACACGGGGACACGGGGACACGGGGACACGGGGACACGGGGACACGGTGGGCACGGTGGGCACGGGGCTCTGGGCGTCGCGGGATGCCGGCGTCAGGGCAGACGACAGGGGGATCAGGCGTCAAGCATCAGGCATCGGGCGTCAAGCATCAGGCGTCAGGCGTCGGGCGTCAGGCGTCAGGCAGCAGGCGTCAGGCAGCAGGTCACCGCGTACAGGACCTGCCCGTCCGGCCCCCGGGCCACCTCCCTCAGCCCCTCGGCGTCCCGGAGGCCCGTCCCCCGGTCCACCACCCACCGCACCCCGTACTCCCGCGCGATCCCCCGCCGCACACTCCCGGCCGCTCCCGTCGCGAAGTACCTCCGCACCGCCGCCCTGCGAGCCCCTTCGTCCGGAAGGAAGAAGTCGGGATACCCGGGAGCCACGGTGTACGCCCCGTACGCCGGAATCTGCCGCGAGGGGAACTCCCGCGCCATGACCACGTCCCCGTACCCCACCCACGGCGTGATCCAGTGGTACCCCGCCCACGGCTCCCGGTACTTCGCCTCGACCACTCCCGGCATCACCCCCCGCTCGACCACGTACCCGAGCGTCCCCGCCTGCCCCCACGCCCCCACCACCAGCGCCGCCCCCAGCACGCACGCCCACCCGGCCCGCACCGCCCGCCGCCCGGAGTCCACCACCGCCAACGCCACCGCGAGCTGCGCCGGAATCAGCGCGGCCGGCAGCACCCGCCCCCACGACCAGTGCCCGCTGACTCCGCCCGCCAGGAAGACCACGGCACCGATGACGAAGAACAGCACCAGCGCGTCCCACCGGTCGCGCCACCACCGCACGCCGAGCGCCACCACGCCCACCAGCGCCAGCCAGTACCGGCCGATCAGGTCGCGGTACAGCGACCGGTGCACCGGGTCCATTCCGTCCCCGGCACCCAACAGCGCGAAGAAGTCGTAGTACGGCCAGGCCCACAGCACCACCACCCCCAGAGCCAGTCCCGCCCCGAGCCGCCCCCACCCTCCCCGTCCGACCCGCGCCGTGGTCACGACGGCGAGCGCCCCCACCGAGGCGACGACCCCGGAGAACTGGTGGATGAGCAGGATCACCGCCCACAGCACCCCGCACCCCAGCCAGACCCCCCACCCGGTCGCCCGCGCCAGCCACGTCCACAGATGGAACGCGAGCCCGAGCGCGCACACACTCGGGTACGCCACCGTCAGCGCGAGCGAGTGGAACCCGAGAAAGCCGCTCCAGCTGAACTGCGCCGTGCCCCACAGCAGCACCAGGCACAGCAGCGCGAGCGGGGGCGCCCCCGGATGCGCGCTCAATACCCGTACGTACCGCCACACCCCCGTCACCAGCACTCCGAGCGCCACCAGCGCCCCGATGCGCAGCACCACGAAGACGGAGAATCCGGTCGCCTTCGCCACACAGCCGAGCAGCGCCGTCCACGGCGAGTAGTACGGGCTCGGCGTGTCCGCGTCGACCAGCGGATTGCCGGGGTCGAGGAAACCGTGCCGCAGGCGTTCGACGGTGGCCGCGTGCATGCCGAGGTCACCGGCCCAGGGCAGCCGGACGACGACCAGGAGCAGCAGCAGGAGGAGGACGAGCGCGGCGACGCGTGTCGTCCAGAGGCGCCCAGTCACGCGGTCACCTTATACGGGACATTCGGACAAGCTGGACATGAAGGCGCCCCGGGCCTGTACGGCCCGGGGCGCCCCGCGCGGCTGCGCCGCTACGCCTGCACCGTCACGCGTGCGTGCGCAACAGTGTCCGGATCGTCCTCATCGCCACCGACAGGTTGGACAGGTCGAAGGCGTCCGAGCCGTGGATCTCCTCCAGCGTGGTGCGGGCCCGGCCGAGGATCGCCGCGTTCTTCCGCTCCCACGCCTGGAACCGCTGCTCGGGCGTCGACGTGCCGTTGCCCGCCGCCAGGACGTCGGCGGTGAGCGACGCGTGCGCCGCGTACAGGTCCTCGCGGATCGCCGCGCGGGCCATGGACTGCCAGCGGTCGGTGCGGGGCAGGTCGCTGATCCGGTCCATGAGCTGGGTGACGCTGAGCCGGTCGGCGAGGTCGTAGTACACCTCGGCGACGTCCAGCGGCTCCTTGCCCGTGCGGTCGGCCACCGACACGATGTCCAGCGTCGGGAAGGCCGAGGAGAACCCGGCCACCCGCGTGGCCGGCTCGTCCGGGATCCCGGCGGCGGTCAGCTCGTCATAGAGGTGCTGGTACCACTCCGCGTCCGCGCCGCGCAGCAGCTTGGGCAGCTGCGACCAGACCTGCTCGACACGCTCGGCGAAGAAGTCCACCGTCTCGGCGAGCTCCAGCGGCTGCGGCCGGTTGTTGAGTAGCCAGCGTGTGCCGCGCTCGACCAGGCGGCGCGAGTGCAGCCGGATACGGGTCTGCACGTCGGCCTCGACCCTGGTGTCCAGGGCCTCCACCGCGTCCCACACCGGGGAGGAGCGGAAGATCGCCCGGGCCGCGGTCTGCGCCCGCACGATCTCCTCCAGCGACGCGCCGGTCTCCTCGCGCATCCGGTGCAGATACGTCGTACCGCCCGTGTTGACCGTGTCGTTGACCAGGACGGTCGTGGTGATCTCGCGGCGCAGCGGGTGGCCGTCGATCCGGTCGCCGAACTGCTCGCGCAGCGCCGTCGGGAAGTAGGCGTGCAGCAGGCCCTTGAGGTACGGGTCGTCGGGCAGCGAGGTGTGCAGCAGCTCCTCGGCGACCGTGATCTTCGTGTACGCCAGCAGCACGGCCGTCTCCGGGCCGGTCAGGCCGTGTCCGGTGCTGAGGCGCTCACGGATCTGGCGGTCCGTGGGCAGGAACTCCAGCGCCCGGTTGAGGTGACCCTCCCGGACCAGGTGACGCATGAAGCGCTGCTGGGCGTGGAGCATGTCCTTGGACTGGGCCAGCGCGTTGGCGATCGCCGTGTTCTGCGCGTAGTTGTTGCGCAGGACCAGGGCGCCGACCTCGTCGGTCATCTCGGCGAGCAGCTTGTTGCGCTGCTTGACGGTCATGTCGCCGTCCTTGACGAGACCGTTGAGCAGGATCTTGATGTTCACCTCGTGGTCGGAGGTGTCCACGCCCGCGCTGTTGTCGATGGCGTCGGTGTTGATCCTGCCGCCGTGCAGCGCGAACTCGATCCGGCCCAGCTGGGTCATGCCCAGGTTGCCGCCCTCGCCGACGACCTGGACCCGCAGGCCCCCGCCGTCGACGCGGATGGCGTCGTTGGCCTTGTCGCCGACGTCGCCGTTGGACTCGGTGGACGCCTTGACGTACGTACCGATGCCGCCGTTCCACAGCAGGTCCACCGGGGAGGTGAGGATCGCCTTCATCAGCTCGGCCGGGGTCATCTTGGTGACGCCGGGCTCGATGCCGAGGGCCTCGCGCATGTGTGCGTTGACCGGGATCGACTTGGCCGAGCGCGGGAAGACACCACCGCCCGCCGAGAGCAGCGCGGTGTCGTAGTCCGCCCACGACGAGCGCGGCAGCTCGAACAGGCGGCGCCGCTCGGCGTACGAGGTGGCCGCGTCCGGGGCCGGGTCGACGAAGATGTGCCGGTGGTCGAAGGCGGCGACCAGGCGGATGTGTTCGCTGAGCAGCATGCCGTTGCCGAAGACGTCGCCGGACATGTCGCCGACGCCGACGACGGTGAAGTCCTGGGTCTGGGTGTCCACGCCCAGCTCCCGGAAGTGCCGCTTGACGGACTCCCAGGCGCCGCGGGCGGTGATGCCCATGCCCTTGTGGTCGTAGCCCGCCGAGCCGCCGGAGGCGAAGGCGTCACCGAGCCAGAAGTTGTAGGACTCGGCGACCTCGTTGGCGATGTCCGAGAACTTCGCGGTGCCCTTGTCGGCGGCGACGACGAGGTAGGTGTCGTCCTCGTCGTGCCGGACGACGTCCGCCGGGTGCACGACCTCGCCGGCCACCATGTTGTCGGTGATGTCGAGCAGCGCCGAGATGAAGGTCCGGTAGCTGGCGATGCCCTCGGCCATCCAGGCGTCACGGTCGACGCCCGGGTCGGGCAGCTGCTTGGCGACGAAGCCGCCCTTGGCGCCGACCGGCACGATGACGGTGTTCTTCACCATCTGCGCCTTGACCAGGCCGAGGATCTCGGTCCGGAAGTCCTCCCTCCGGTCCGACCAGCGCAGACCGCCGCGCGCGACCTTGCCGAAGCGCAGGTGCACGCCCTCGACGCGCGGCGAGTACACCCAGATCTCGAACGCCGGACGCGGCGCGGGCAGGTCGGGGATGACCTGCGGGTCGAACTTCATGGAGACGTAGTCGTGCGGCTCGCCGCCGCTGGTCTCCTGGAAGAAGTTCGTCCGCAGCGTCGCCTTGATGACGGTGAGGAAGGAGCGCAGGATGCGGTCCTCGTCGAGGCTCGCGACCTGGTCGAGGGCCGCGTCGACCTCCTCGAGCAGGGCGTCGACGATCTCGTACCCCGCGCGCTGCCGCTCCGGGGCCATCCGCGCCTCGAACAGGGAGACGAGCAGCCGCGTGGTGTGGACGTTGTTGCGGAGGGTGTCCTCCATGTAGTCCTGGCTGAACGTCGAGCCGGCCTGCCGCAGGTACTTGGCGTACGCGCGCAGCACCATCGCCTGCCGCCAGGTCAGCCCGGCGCTGAGCACGAGGGCGTTGAAGCCGTCGTTCTCCGCCTGGCCGGTCCAGGTGGCGGCGAAGGCGTCCTGGACGCGCTCGCGCGCGTCGTCGCCGAGGTACTCGGCGCCGCCCGCCACGGACTTGGGCATGCGCAGCCCGAAGTCGTAGATCCAGGCGGTCGTACGGTCCGAACGGCGCAGCTCGTACGGCCGCTCGTCGGTGACCTCGACCCCGAGGCGGCTGAGCACCGGCAGGACGGCCGACAGAGAGACCTGGCCGCCCTTCTGGTAGATCTTGAAACGCCGTTCCTCGGGCGCGGCACCGACCGGCTCGTACAGACTCAGCGCGAACGTCCGCTCCTCGTCGAGCCGCTCCAGGTGACCGAGGTCGGCGACCGCGGAGCGCGGGCCATGGTCGGCCTTGTAACCCTCGGGGAAGGCACTCCCGTAGTGGCGCAGCAGCTCCGCGGACCGCTCCTCGCCGACCTCGGCGGTCAGCGCCTCGGCGAACCCGTCGGCCCAGGAGCGGGCGGCCTCGACGAGGCGGGCCTCGATGCGCTCCTTGTCGGCGTCGGACAGCTGCGGCAGCTCGGTGCCCTGCGGGACGCGGACCACGAAGTGCAGCCGGGACAGGATCGACTCGGTGTTCCAGGCGGTGAAGTCGACGCTGGTGCCGCCGAGCTCCTCCTTGAGAATGTCGATGATCCGCAGCCGGACACCGGTGGTGTAGCGGTCGCGGGGGAGGTAGACGAGGGCCGAGTAGTAGCGGCCGTAGTCGTCCTGGCGCAGGTAGAGGCGCAGGCGGCGCCGCTCCTGTAGGTAGAGCACGGAGGTGACGATGGCCTGGAGCTCGTCCGGCGGGGTCTGGAAGAGCTCGTCGCGCGGGTAGGTCTCCAGGATCTGGAGCAGGTCCCGCCCGTCGTGGCTGTGGGGCGAGAAGCCGGCCCGCTCCAGCACCTCCTCCACCTTGCGCCGGATGACCGGGACGCGGCGGACGGACTCGGTGTAGGCGGCGGAGGAGAACAGGCCGAGGAAGCGGCGCTCGCCGACCACGTTGCCGTTCTCGTCGAACTTCTTGACGCCGATGTAGTCCAGGTACGACGGCCGGTGCACGGTGGCCCGGCTGTTGGCCTTGGTCAGCACCAGCAGCCGGTGCTCGCGGGCCTTGGCCCGGGCGTCGGCCGGCAGCCGCTCGAAGGACGGGCTGACGGGGTGGCTCTCGTCGGCCGCGTGGTGCGGGTCGGAGCGCAGGATGCCGAGGCCGGTGCCGGCGACGGCGGCGAGGGAGTCGTCGCCGCGCAGCTGGTACTCGCGGTAGCCGAGGAAGGTGAAGTGGTCGTCGGCCAGCCAGCGCAGCAGCTCACGGGCCTCCTCCAGCTCACGCGGGGGGAGGTCGCCGGGGGAGGGCTCCGTCGGCAGCTGCTCCGCGATGCGGACGGCCGCGTCGCGCATCTTGCCCCAGTCCTCGACGGTCTCCCGGACGTCGTTCAGGACGCGCAGCAGGTCGGCGGTGATCTGCTTCAGGTCGCCGCGGTCGGTCTCGCGGTCGAACTCGACGTGGATCCAGGACTCGACGTGCGCGTCGTGCGGCAGGTCGGCGGTGGGCGGACCGGCGAGCACCTCGACGAGCCTGCCGGTGACGTCGCGCCGCACCACGATCTGCGGGTGGACGACGACGTGGATGCCGCGGCCCTGCCGGGTCAGCTCGTTGGTCACGGAGTCGACGAGGAAGGGCATGTCGTCCGTGACCACCTCGACGACGGAGTGGCTGCACGTCCAGCCGTTCTCCTCGACCGTGGGGGTGTGCACCCGCACGTTCGCCGTGCCCTGCGGGCGGTGCTCGGCCAGCCGGTAGTGCGAGACGGCGGCTCCGAAGATGTCGACCGGGTCGCGGTCGGCCAGGTCCTCCGGGGCGGTATGCCGGTAGTAGCGCTGGAGGAACGCGGACACGGATGCGTGGTCCGGGGCCCCGGGAGCGTCCGGTGTGCCCTCGCCCGTCGTCCCAGTCGGTAGGTTCACCCCGACCGGGCTGTTCTCAGCTACCCGCGCAGCCCTTTCGAGCAGCTCGGCCTTGGCTTCGTCCAGCTTGGTCTGCATTGTCCTCTGACTCCTGTCGCGCGCCGTTGCGTGACGTAGAAGGAAGTACGGTCTCCTGCCTTCCGGCATGACGTCGGGACACGGGGTGTCCGGTCCGTTCCGACGCTATGCCGCAGGGCGAGGAGAGCGGGGGCATATCAGCCAATGTCGCCGCGCCCGCCGGGTGTGACATCGCTCTCGCCGTCACCGTCCGGAAAGTGCGCGGCGCCGTACCGGGGGCTTTCGATGCCCCGTCCAGCCCGCGAGGATCAGCGACCGCCGCCCGGACACGGATGTCGTCCGTGCGCACCGGGCGCGGGGCGGGGGCACCAGTGCCCCCGCGAGCTATCGCGCTGATCACGCCACAAGGCTATCGCTCCTTGCCGGGCCCCCGTCACGAGCCGTATGTGTACAAAACCTCGGTCCGAACTTGGACGTTTTGCACAGGACACCGCCGGCTGCACGTCTTCCGCCGACGCCCGCACCGGGCACCGCACCGCACCGCACATTCAACGGCACCACGGCACCACCCTCATGCCGCCAGCCGCGCCGCCTCCGCCACGGCCTCCCCCAACGTGTCCACCACCGGCACCCCGACCTTCTCGAGGCTGGTCCGGCTGTGCGAGCCTCCGGTGTACAGCACCGCTCCCGCCCCCACGTGCCGAGCGGCCACCGCGTCGTCGGCGGCATCTCCGATGACCACTGTGCGAGCGGGCTCCACCCCGGCCAGTGCCAGCTCCGCGAGGTGCCGCACCATGTGCTCGGCCTTGCTGCCCCCGGACGGCCCGGTCCGCCCGTCGACGCGTATGAAGTGCGTCTCGATCCCGAACCCCTTGACCAGCGGAACGAGTTCGTCATGCCCGTACATGCTGAGAATCGACTGGCTGCGCCCCGCCGACCGCCAGCCCGCGAGCAGCTCCGCCGCACCGTCGGTGAGCCCGCACCGCACCCGGTGCTCGGTGTAGTGGCGTTGGAAGGCCGCGTCCATGACCTCCCACTCGGCTTCGGTGGGCAGCCGCCCCATCAGCCGCTCGTAGAACTTCGGCACCGGCACGCAGTACAGCGCCCGGTACTGCTCCAGCGTGATCGACGCCAGACCCAGCTCGGCGAACGCGGCGTTCGTCGCCCTGATGATCGCGTCGTTGTCGTGGAACAGCGTCCCGTTCCAGTCCCAGACGATGTGCGCACATGTCTGCATCCCCATGCCCGAAAACGTACCCGCCGCCACTGACAGCCGGGACGGGAGCCCATGACGGCGGGACGCCGGTGACCGTGCTCGCAGCGACCGGGCCCCTCGGTGACAGGGCCCCTCAGTGACCGGGCCCCTCGGTGATCAGGCCCCTCAGTGACAGGCCCACTCAGTGACCGGGCCCCTCAGTGACCGGGCCCCACCAGGTTCGGGATCTCCTGCGTCGCGTACCAGAGCAGCTCGTGCTCCTCCGCCCCCTCCACGACGGACCGGGCGTCGTGGTCCCCGCCGTCCGCCGCCGCGAGGGCCTCCACCGCCGCGCTCACGTCCGCCTCCGCCTCGGCGGAGTCGACATGTACCGCGGCCGCCTTGGCCAGCCGCAGGGGCCCGGCGAGCAGTACTTCGCCCAGCGACGTCGAGTCGTCCTCGTGCCCCCGGTCCGGGCCGGTCGAGGCCGCGCCGTCGGCCACGTCGGCGGCGACCACGACGCGGCGACGCGCCGCACTGGCACCCGTGCCCGCACCGGCACCGGCACCGGCACCGGCACCGGCCGCCAGCAACCGCAGCGACGCCAGCGCGGCGCGGTTCAGGGCGGCGTACTCCAGCTCCTCGAGGTCGTCCGAGCGGTACCACTCGCGCAGTGCCGGTGTGACGGCGTAGGCGGCGAGCGGCCCGGTCCCCAGCATTCCCGTCCTGTGCGCCTCGGCGAGGCCGTCGAGGGTCAGGGGGACGTAGACGCGCATGAGACTTCCGCTTTCGTGGTCGGGAGCTCCACCGAGGACCACGGATGACCTCGGACAACTCTGCAAGAGCCTTCAGGATACGTGCGGGTGTCCCCTTTCGGGTCCCCGCCCATGACGCCCGACGCGTCCACACCCGGCCCCGGAAGTCACCCGGTACTGCCGCACCACTCCGGGCTCTACGACCGACCCGGTCACTCTGATAGGTGATATTTCCGGCCCTCTCGACACCACCTCCCCCTCCTTGCCCTGCCGCCCCGCCACCCCGTACAAGATCCCCGAACACGAAGTTACTGCCCGGTATCACCCGGGCCGCCGAACGGGGAGCCCCCAATGCGCAAGGTCATGACCCGGAGCCAGCTCCGCCCGAGCAGCACGCCCCTCCCCGCGCCGGGCGGCTCGCTCGTCCCCGCCCCGCCCCGCGGGCCCGGCGGCGATCCCACGTCCCGCCCGCCGGGCGTACCGCCGCTGTACCTCCCCGCCGACCCTCCGTCCCGCGCGGCCGGCGGCGTACCTCCGCACAGGCCCGGCGGAAGCGCCGTGCGGTCCGGGGCGTCCGGTGGCCGGCCGCCGGGCTCCACGGGCAGGGCCCCGCGCGCCCGTACGAGGCCGGCGGACACCCGTCCGCCCACGGCAGGTCCGGGCAGGGGAACCAGGACCGTCCCCCGCACGGCGGTGGGCGCCCCGGTGACCGTCCCCGCCGTACCGGCCGCACACGGGCCCCTTTCCGCCCCGGCAGCGCCTCTCGTCCCCGCCCAGACCCCTCGCCGCCCCGTTCCGCAGCTCCGCCCCACCGACCGCTTCGCCGAATTGCTCCTCGACGTGCTCAGCGGTCGGCGCCCCGTCCACTCGATGCTCCGCCACACTGTCGGCCGCGCCTACGACGATCTGGCCCACCTCGCCGATCACGGCCCTCTGCGCCTGAGGGGCGCCCACCCCGTCGTCCGTGACATCGGCTACTTCGAGCCCCGGCCGGGTGCCTTGGAGGTCTTCGCCCGCATCGGCGCGGGTGACCGGCTGCGCGCCCTGGCCTTCCGGCTGGAGCGGGGCCGCGACCTGCGCTGGCGCTGCACGGCGGTGGAACTGGGCGGCCCCCGCCGCCCGCACACCGACGACGACTGACACCGTCGGCGGCTGCGAACCCGACGACCGACACCGCCCACCGCAGGCCGTCGGCGCACAGGCCGAAGGGCCGGCCACCCGAAGATGACCGGCCCTTCCCACCGCTACGCCGCCCGCGGGCCCCGCAGCGTCACTCCAGAGCCACCACTTCTTGCGGCGTCACTTCTTGGGGCTTCACTTCTGCGACGTCACTTCTTGCGGCGTCGTCCGCCCTTGGCCTGCTTGCGGCGCTCCGCGCGCGTGAGCCCGTCGGACTGGGACTGCGGCTCGCCGTCGGTGGTGAACTCGCCCTCGACGACACCACCCTCGCCGTCCACGGTCGGCGCGGAGAAGTGCAGGTCGCGGCGCTGCGGGGCGTCGAGCCCCTTGGCGCGGATCTCCGGACGAGCGCCCGCCTGGGCCGGGACCGCGTCCTGAGCGCCCTTCTCCAGCGACGGCGCGGCGTCCGCGACCGGGACCTCCTCGACCTGCTGCTCGACCTGGACCTCCAGGTTGAACAGGTAGCCGACGGACTCCTCCTTGATGCCCTCCATCATGGCCTGGAACATGTCGAAGCCCTCGCGCTGGTACTCGACCAGCGGGTCCTTCTGCGCCATCGCGCGCAGGCCGATGCCCTCCTGGAGGTAGTCCATCTCGTAGAGGTGTTCGCGCCACTTGCGGTCCAGGACCGAGAGCACGACCCGGCGCTCCAGCTCACGCATGATCTCGGAGCCGAGCTGCGCCTCACGCGCCTCGTACTGCTGCTGGACGTCGTCCTTGACGGACTCCGCGATGTAGTCGGCGGTCAGCCCGGCCCGGTCGCCGGCCGCCTCCTCCAGCTCCTCGACGGTGACCTTCACCGGGTAGAGCTGCTTGAAGGCGCCCCACAGACGGTCGAGGTCCCAGTCCTCGGGGAAGCCCTCGGCGGTCTCGGCCTGCACGTACGCGTCGATCGTGTCGTTCGTGAAGTGCTGGATCTGCTCCTGCAGATCCTCGCCCTCCAGGACGCGGCGCCGCTCGCCGTAGATGACCTCGCGCTGCCGGTTGAGGACCTCGTCGTACTTCAGGACGTTCTTACGGGTCTCGAAGTTCTGCGTCTCGACCTGCGACTGGGCGGACGCGATCGCGCGCGTGACCATCTTGTTCTCGATCGGCACGTCGTCCGGGACGTTCGCCATCGACATGACGCGCTCGACCATCTGGGCCTTGAACAGCCGCATCAGGTCGTCGCCCAGGGAGAGGTAGAAGCGGGACTCGCCGGGGTCGCCCTGACGGCCTGACCGACCGCGCAGCTGGTTGTCGATACGGCGCGACTCGTGCCGCTCGGTACCCAGCACGTAGAGACCGCCGAGCTCCTTGACCTCGTCGAACTCCGCCTGGACCGCCTGCTCGGCCCGCTCCAGCGCGGCGGGCAGGGCCGCTGCCCACTCCTCGATGTGCTCCTCGGGGTCGAGGCCGCGCTGGCGCAGCTCCGCCTCGGCGAGGTCCTCGGGGTTGCCCCCGAGCTTGATGTCCGTACCACGGCCGGCCATGTTCGTGGCCACCGTCACCGAGCCCTTGCGGCCCGCCTGGGCGACGATCGTCGCCTCCCGGTCGTGCTGCTTGGCGTTCAGCACCTCGTGCTGGACACCACGCTTGCTGAGCTGCTGCGAGAGGTACTCGGACTTCTCGACCGAGGTGGTGCCGACGAGGATCGGCTGCCCCTTGCGGTGCTTCTCCTCGATGTCGTCGACGACCGCCTCGAACTTCGCGACCTCGGTGCGGTAGATCAGGTCCGACTGGTCCATGCGGACCATGGGCCGGTTGGTCGGGATGGGCACCACGCCGAGCTTGTAGATCTGGTGGAACTCGGCGGCCTCCGTCATCGCCGTACCGGTCATGCCGGACAGGCCGGGCTGTTCCTTGCCGTTGTGGTCGTGGCGCTTGTAGAGGCGGAAGAAGTTCTGGAGGGTGATCGTGGCGAGCGTCTGGTTCTCGTCCTTGATGTCCACCCCTTCCTTCGCCTCGATCGCCTGGTGCATGCCCTCGTTGTAGCGGCGACCGGCGAGGATACGGCCGGTGTGCTCGTCGACGATCATGACTTCGCCGTCGATGACGACGTAGTCCTTGTCCTTCTTGAAGAGTTCCTTGGCCTTGATGGCGTTGTTCAGGTAACCGACCAGGGGGGTGTTCACCGACTCGTAGAGGTTGTCGATGCCCAGCCAGTCCTCGACCTTGGCGACGCCCGACTCGTGGATGGCGACGGTGCGCTTCTTCTCGTCGACCTCGTAGTCGCCGGTCTCCTCGATGCCCTTGAGGGTGTTGCCGGCCTCGCCCTTCTTCAGGCGCGTGACCAGCTTGGCGAAGTCGCCGTACCACTTGGTGGCCTGGTCGGCGGGGCCGGAGATGATCAGCGGCGTACGGGCCTCGTCGACGAGGATGGAGTCGACCTCGTCGACGATGGCGAAGTTGTGGCCGCGCTGGACGAGTTCGTCCTTGGACCACGCCATGTTGTCGCGCAGGTAGTCGAAACCGAACTCGTTGTTCGTGCCGTAGGTGATGTCGCAGCCGTACATCTCACGGCGCTGGGCCGGCGTCTGGTTGGCGAGGATGCAGCCGACGTTCAGGCCGAGGAACTTGTGGACGCGGCCCATCATCTCGGAGTCGCGCTCGGCCAGGTAGTCGTTGACCGTGACGATGTGCACGCCCTCGCCGGACAGGGCGTTGAGGTAGGCGGGCAGCGTGCCGACGAGGGTCTTGCCCTCACCGGTCTTCATCTCGGCCACATAGCCCATGTGCAGGGCCGCACCGCCCATCATCTGCACGTCGTAGTGCCGCTGTCCCAGGACGCGCTTGGCGGCCTCGCGGACGGTGGCGAAGGCTTCCGGAAGCAGATCGTCCAGGCTCTCACCATCGGCGTAGCGCTGCTTGTACTCATCGGTGAGGGCCCGCAGCTCGGCGTCGGAGAGGTCGACGAAGTCCTCTTCGATGGAGTTGACCTGGTCCGCGATGCGGTGCAGCTTGCGCAGGATCTTGCCTTCGCCTGCACGCATGATCTTCGAGAGGACGGACACGGGGGTTGGTCTCCTTGCCGGTCGGGCCTGGGACGGTCGTTTTCCTGTGACGGACTGAGCAACGGCCATCGTATGCGAGGACCCCGCCACGCCGGGAGCCCGCTGTAACGGGGACCGTGTGCTCCTTCATCCAGCTTCCGGTCTGCTGTCATCGGGTTCAACGTCCGGGCATCGCGGATGGTGCCGCGCCCGCCGACGAATTGCGCGAAAAGTGACCGCCCGCTCACGCACGGCAAAACGATGGCGCCCGCCACGGACCGCCGCGCAGAATCGGTCGATGGACCCCCTCACCCTCACCACCGACCGCCTCGTCCTGCGCACGGTCGGCCCCCGGGACACCGATTCCGTGTACGCCGCCTGCCAGGATCCCGACATCCAGCGCTGGACCACGATCCCCTCGCCCTACCTTCCGGAACACGCGCGGGGCTTCACGGAGCGGATGGTCCCCGACGGCTGGGCGAACGACTCGATGTTCACCTTCGGCGTCTTCCTCCCCTCCCGTGAACTGGCGGGCATGCTCGGCGTCACGATGGTCTCCCCCGGCGTCGGCGAGATCGGTTTCTGGGGCGCGAAGGAACACCGCGGGCACGGCTACGTCACCGAAGCCGCCGTCGCCGTTTCCCGCTGGTCCTTCACCGACCGGGCGATCGACCGCCTGGAGTGGCGCGCCGAGGTCGGCAACACGGCCTCCCGCGCGGTGGCCCGACGCGCGGGCTTCACCATGGAGGGCACTTTGCGCTCCGCTATCAGCAACAACGGCGTACGCCGCGACTGCTGGATCGGCTCCCTCCTCCCCGCGGACCTCTTCCTCCCCTCGGCGTCCCCGTATCTGCCGGCGCCCTGACCACGGACGGTCGCGCCACGTAGCCGCGGGCAGTCGTGCGCCGCCGCAGCTGCGGGCAGGTACGGGTACCGCCAAGGGCCGCGCCCCGCCCCGGGCCCACACCCGCCCTCCCCACCTCCATGTCCAACCCCCCTGTCAGACCCAC
>NZ_BAABCQ010000026.1:0-59062 GCF_039539045.1 Streptomyces marokkonensis | reverse complement strand
CAAGGTTCACCTCCCGTCGCAGAAGCGGGTTGACATCACGATTGGGAAGTCCTTTCGGGAGGGCCGGAGGTCGTCGCCGTACCGCTCAGTGGCATGACACTCCCCCGGCGTTCGTATCACTGCTACCTTCTGCCTAACAAACGTTTGGTGGAAAGGTAGCTGATCTGCTCATGGGTGTCTCCACCTCCGCCCCGCAAGAGGGCGTCGCCGTCGTCACCGTGGACTTCCCTCCGGTCAACGCCCTACCGGTGCGGGGCTGGTACGAGCTGGCCGCCGCGGTGCGCGCCGCCGGCACCGATCCGGAAGTGCGCTGCGTGGTGCTCGCCGCCGAGGGCCGTGGCTTCAACGCGGGCGTGGACATCAAGGAGATGCAGCGCGCCGACGGGAACGAGGCGCTGATCGGCGCCAACCGCGGCTGTGCCGAGGCGTTCGCCGCGGTCTACGAGTGCGAGGTCCCGGTGGTCGCCGCCGTGCACGGCTTCTGTCTGGGAGGCGGCATCGGCCTGGTGGGCAACGCGGACGCGATCGTGGCGAGCGAGGATGCCACCTTCGGGCTTCCGGAGCTGGACCGGGGCGCGCTCGGCGCGGCCACACACCTCGCCCGGCTCGTCCCGCAGCATCTGATGCGGGCCCTGTACTACACCTCGCGCACCGCGACGGCCGAGGAACTGCACCGGCACGGTTCCGTGTGGCGTGTCGTCCCGCGCGACGAACTGCGGGCGGCGGCCGTCGGGCTGGCCGGCGAGATCGCCGCCAAGGACGGCTACCTGATCCGGCTGGCCAAGGCCGCCATCAACGGCATCGACCCGGTCGACGTACGCCGCAGCTACCGCTTCGAGCAGGGCTTCACCTTCGAGGCCAACCTCAGCGGGGTCGCCGACCGGGTGCGCGACACCTTCGGCACGGACCCGGCCCCGAATCCGAACACAGGCACAGGCACAGACGCAGGCACAGGCACGGACAGGGAGCAGCGAGCGTGACCCAGGACAAGACGATGACGGCCGACGACGTGGTCGGCCGGCTGCGCAGCGGCATGACCCTCGGTATCGGCGGCTGGGGCTCGCGTCGCAAGCCGATGGCGCTGGTGCGGGCGCTGCTGCGCTCGGACCTCACCGACCTGACCGTGGTCTCGTACGGCGGGCCGGACGTGGGCCTGCTCGCCGCCGCGGGGAAGATCCGCAAGCTGGTCGCGGCGTTCGGCACGCTCGACTCGATACCCCTGGAGCCGCACTTCACCGCGGCCCGGCAGCGCGGGGCGTTCGAGATGGTCGAGCTCGACGAGGCGATGCTCATGTGGGGCCTGACCGCCGGGGCGCAGCGGCTGCCCTTCATTCCCGTACGGGCCGGTCTCGGCTCGGACGTGATGAAGGTCAACCCGTCGCTGCGCACGGTCCGGTCGCCCTACGGAGACGGTGAGGAACTGGTCGCGGCGCCTGCCCTGCGCATGGATGCCGCCCTGGTCCACCTGAACCGCTCCGACCGGCACGGCAACGGCCAGTACCTGGGCCCCGACCCGTACTTCGACGACCTGTTCTGCGAGGCCGCCGACCACGCGTACGTCTCCTGCGAGCGGATCGTCGACACGGCGGACCTGCTCAAGGAGCAGGGGCCGCAGACCCTGCTGGTCAAACGCCTGTTCGTGGACGGGGTCGTGGAGACACCGAACGGCGCGCACTTCACCTCCTGCGTGCCCGACCACGACCGCGACGAGGCCTTCCAGCGCGCCTATGTCCGTGCCGCCCGCGATCCCGGGGAGTGGGAGGCCTTCACCGAACGGTTCCTGTCCGGGGACGAAGCCACCTACCAGGCCGCCGTCACGGCGTTCCACCAGGAGGAAGCATGAGCGCCACCGAGACCGGCCTGTCCGCCGCGACCCGCGCCGAGCACTGCGTGGTGGCCTGCGCCGAGGCCTGGCGGAACGCCGGTGAGGTCCTCGCCAGCCCGATGGGCACCGTCCCGGCCATCGGGGCGCGACTGGCGAAGCTCACCTTCTCGCCCGAACTGCTGCTGACCGACGGGGAGGCGCTCCTCATGGCCGGCGTGCCCGCGATCGGCTCGGTGCCGGGAGCCGTCGAGGGCTGGCTGCCGTTCCGTCAGCACCTCGCGCTGACGGCCACCGGCCGCCGGCACGTCATGATGGGCGCCAGTCAGCTCGACCGGTACGGCAACCAGAACATCTCCTGCATCGGCGACTGGGCCAGGCCCACCCGGCAGCTGCTCGGTGTACGTGGCGCACCCGTGAACACCCTGAACAATCCGACGAGTTACTGGGTGCCGAAGCACTCGGCGCGGGTCTTCGTCGAGCGCGTCGACATGGTCAGCGGCGTCGGTCACGACCGGGCCGCGGCGGCCGGCCCCTCGGCGACACGCTACCACCGCCTGCCCGGCGTGATCACCAATCTGGGCGTCTTCGACTTCGAGACCCCCGACCGCACGATGCGGCTGCGTTCCCTGCACCCCGGAGTCATCGTCGAGCAGGTCACCGAGGCCACCGGATTCGCCCTCACCATCCCCGACGAGGTGCCCTTCACCCGCGAGCCCACCGAGGCGGAGCTGCGGCTGATCCGCGAGGTCATCGACCCGAAGGGGCTGCGGGAGCGGGAGGTTCCGGCATGAGCGGGCCTGACCCGTCCCCGGCCGCGTTCCCCACCGCGCTCACCGAACTGACCGGGGTGCGGTACCCGATCGTGCAGACAGGGATGGGCTGGGTGGCGGGCCCCCGGCTCGTGTCGGCCTCCGCGAACGCCGGGGCCCTCGGCGTCCTCGCCTCCGCCACGATGACCGTGGAGCAGCTGCGAGCCGCGGTCCGCGAGGTCAAGTCCCGTACGGACGCGCCGTTCGGTGTCAACCTCCGGGCGGACGCCGGGGACGCCGCGGACCGAGTGCGGATCATCGTCGAGGAGGGGGTGCGGGTGGCGTCCTTCGCCCTCGCCCCCTCCAAGGACCTGATCGCCCGCCTCAAGGACGCCGGCGTCGTCGTCATCCCTTCCATCGGCGCCCGCCGGCACGCGGAGAAGGTGGCCGCGT
This sequence comes from Streptomyces marokkonensis, assembly GCF_039539045.1. NCBI lineage: Bacteria > Bacillati > Actinomycetota > Actinomycetes > Kitasatosporales > Streptomycetaceae > Streptomyces > Streptomyces marokkonensis. Next base: position 56,035 of record NZ_BAABCQ010000026.1, on the reverse strand, counting down.
GGGGCGCGGACGCGGTGATGGTCCAGGGCGGCGAGGGCGGCGGTCACACGGGCGAGGTGGCCACCACGGTGCTGCTTCCCCAGGTCGTGGACGCGGTCGACATCCCGGTGATCGCGGCCGGCGGCTTCCACGACGGCCGCGGCCTGCTCGCCGCGCTCGCCTTCGGGGCGGCCGGCATCGGGATGGGCACACGCTTCCTGCTCACCTCCGACAGCACCGTCCCCGACGCGGTGAAGGCGAAGTACCTGGCCGCCACCGTCAAGGACGTCACGGTCACCACCCGCGTGGACGGGCTGCCGCACCGCATGCTGCGTACCGCCATGGTCGACTCGCTGGAGCGTTCCGGCCGCGTCACCTCGTTGCTGCGCGCGGCGCGGCACGCCTCGGCCTTCCGCAAGGAGTCCGGTGCCAGCTGGCCCCGGCTCGTGCGGGACGGACTGGCGATGAAGCACGGCAAGGAGCTGTCGTGGAGTCAGGTGCTGCTGGCCGCCAACACGCCCATGCTGCTCAAGGCCTCACTGGTCGAGGGACGCACCGACATCGGGGTGATGGCCTCGGGCCAGGTCGCCGGCCTGATCGAGGACCTGCCGTCCTGCTCGGAACTGGTCGAGCGCGTCATCGGGGAGGCCCGGGCGGCACTGAGGACCCTGCCGGGGGCGAGCTGACGCCACAGCGCCCGCACACGGGCGGCAGGGGCCCGGCAGGGGCCCGGCAGGGGCAGGTCCGGTCGCTGGAAGGTCCGGTCACTCCGCGTCGCGTCTGCCGAGGAGGTAGGCGGCGGTGAGCGCGACGGCGCGGTCCTCGTCGTGCGACAGTTCCGCGAGGGCGCGTGACGTCGTCGCTCCCGGGACATCGGCGAGCGCCTGTGCCAGCCGTCGGCGCACGGGCGGTGTCGCGGCGCCGTGGGTGAGGCGGTCGACGAGCCCGGTGGCGATCCGGTCCGCCGGCTCCGGGCGGCCGGCCAGCGTGCTCAGGGCGGCCGCCGCGTCGACGTCGTTCGCGCCCTCGGCGACCATGTCGACGAGTGTGGGGACCGCGTCGGCCTCCCCACGCGTCCCCAGCTCCAGGGCCGCGTACCGGCGGACCTCGAGGTCCGGGTGGGCGAGCGCGTCCCGCAGCAGTGCGGTGGCCGCGTCGCCCGGGAACTCGGTGATGGACCGGATCGCGCGCTCCCGCACCTCGGCCGCGGGTGAGCCGAGCCCCTCCGCCAGCAGTGCCAGTCCGCCGGCGTCCGATCGCGCCAGAGCCCAACGGAGGGCTCCGGCGACGTTCGGGTCGGTCTCGTTGAGCACCGCCTCGACCAGTGCCTCCGCGGGCACCGGAACCTCTTCGGCCGAGGCCAGGGCCGCGCTCTGCCGCTTGCCCGCGCTGCGTGATCCCAGCGCCTGGAGGAGCGCGACGGTCTGGAGGACGTCCTCCCAGCCCTCGGGTTCGGCGGTACCGATCCGACGGAGTCGGGTGAGCAGCTCCGTCTCGGCCGCGATGCGCGCCCGCGTCCGCCGGACCAGGTCCTCGACGAGGTCGGACGGCACGAAAGCGGGGTCGTCGAGCGCGCGCCCGACCTCGCGCAGGGACAGCCCCAGTGACCGCAGGCTCTCGATCTGGAAGACGCGCCGGCAGTCGTCGCCGGAGTACTCCCGGTAGCCGGCCCCGGTCCGGCCCGTGGGGCGCACCAGGCCGAGCGACTCGTAGTGCCTGAGCATGCGGGCGCTGACCCCCGACTTCCGTGCCACCTCACCGATCAGCACCGCCCGTCATCCCTCCTGGCCGTACGGGCCGAGGGCGACGACGCGTTTCGCCTCGTCGATCGCGAACCCGAACCCGGCATCGGGGTCGCGCAGCAGCCGTTCCGTGGCGATCGCGTGCGCGCGCACGTCCGGATCGACGTCCGTCCTCGCCGCGCGCAGCGTCGGCAGGATCACCTCACCGAGTGCGATCAGTGCCCGGCTGAGACTCAGCCGCGTCTCGCGCCCGCCGCGTCCGAGCTGTGTCGCCAGCGCGTCGGCCAGCTCTCCCTCCTCACCGTCGGGCACGAGCACGACCGCCGCCCGCCAGGCGCTCCGGGCCACCTCGTCGTCGGTGTCGGCGAGCAGCGCCCGGGTGAGGGCCGGCCACGCCCGGCGGTCACCGATCTTGGACAGTGTGTGCAGGGCCTGGCCGCGTGCCTGCGCACGCTCCGACCTCACTTCGTCGACCAGCCTCGGGACCGTCGTGTACGCCGGATGCCGGGTGAGCGCCCATGTCAGCATCTCCCGTACCTGGAAGTCGGGTTCGGTCGCGCAGCGTTCGACGAGCCTGCCGACGTACCGCGGGTCGGGGGCCGTACCGACCGCCATCGCCGTGCGCAGTCGCACCGTCGCGCGGCCGTCCTCCAGCCCCCACAGGGCTCGCGGCGTGTTCATGTCCTGTTCCGGCAGGGTCATCGGGACCACCTCCTCGACCCAGTCAAGGCCTTGTCACCGTGTCAAGGTCAAGCGGAGCCCGTACGGGATCCCCCGGCACCCGCCTCCGGTCAGAGGCGTTCGATGATGGTGACGTTGGCCTGGCCGCCGCCTTCGCACATGGTCTGGAGACCGTAGCGGCCGCCGGTGCGCTCCAGCTCGTGCAGCAGGGTCGTCATCAGCTTGGTGCCGGTCGCGCCGAGCGGGTGGCCGAGCGCGATGGCGCCGCCGTTGACGTTGACCCGGTCCGGGTCGGCGCCGGTCTCCTTCAACCAGGCCAGGACGACCGGGGCGAACGCCTCGTTGATCTCGACCAGGTCCATGTCGTCGATGGACATCCCGGCCTTCTTCAGGGCGTACGCCGTCGCCGGGATCGGCGCGGACAGCATCCGGATCGGGTCCTCGCCGCGCACCGACAGGTGGTGGACGCGGGCCCGGGGGGTGAGGCCGTGTTCGGCGACGGCACGCTCCGAGGCGATGAGGATCGCGGAGGCGCCGTCGGAGACCTGGGAGGAGACACCGGCGGTGAGCCGGCCGCCCTCCACGACCGGCTTGAGGCCGGCCATCTTCTCCAGCGAGGTGTCGCGGCGCGGGCCCTCGTCGGTGGTGACGTCACCGTACGCGACGGTCTCGCGGTCGAAGCGGCCCTCGTCGATGGCGCGCAGGGCCCACTGGTGCGAGCGGAGCGCGAAGTGCTCCATGTCCTCGCGGGAGATGTCCCACTTCTCGGCGATGAGTTCGGCGCCGTGGAACTGGTTCACGGGCGCGTCGCCGTAGCGGGCGCGCCAGCCCGCCGAGCCCGCGTAGGGGCCGTCGGTGAGGCCGAGGGGTTCGGCGGCCTGGCGGCTGGCGAAGGCGATCGGGATCATCGACATGTTCTGCGTGCCGCCCGCGACGACCAGGTCCTGGGTGCCGGAGAGCACGCCCTGCGCGGCGAAGTGGACGGCCTGCTGGGAGGAGCCGCACTGCCGGTCGACGGTGGTGCCGGGCACCTCCTCGGGCAGGCCCGCCGCGAGCCAGGCGGTGCGGGCGATGTCCCCGGCCTGCGGTCCGACGGTGTCCAGGCAGCCGAAGACGACGTCGTCCACGGCGGCCGGGTCGACGCCGACGCGTTCGACGAGCGCCTTGATGACATGGGCGCCGAGGTCGGCGGGGTGGACGGCGCTGAGGCCGCCCTTGCGCCGGCCGACGGGGGTGCGGACCGCTTCGACTATGTAGGCCTCGGCCATGACTGCTCCTTCGTGAACGGTATGTCCGTGAACGGGACGACGGGTGTCAGGACGACGGGTGTCAGGACGACGGGTGTCGGGACGACGGTGTCAGGTACGCGGGGTGATGCCTTCCAGGACCATGGACAGGTACTGCCGGGCGATCTCCTCCGGGCTGTGGGTGCCGTCGGGGCGGTACCAGGAGGCGGCCACCCACACGGTGTCGCGCACGAACCGGTAGACGAGCCGGACGTCCAGGTCGCCGCGGAAGACCTTCTCGGTGACGCCGCGTTCCAGGGTGCGCAGCCAGGCGTTCTCGAACCTGGCCTGGGAGTCGGCGAGGTAGCCGAAGCGCGGCTGGACGGAGAGGTGCCTGGACTCCTTCTGGTAGATGGCGACCGCGGGACCGTGCCGGTCGATCTGCCGGAAGGACTCGGTGACGAGGGCCTCGATGGTCTCGCGGGGCCCGAGTCCGGCGGCGAGGACGGTGTCGTAGCCCGCCCACAGCTCGTCCAGGAAGGCGGAGAGGATCTCGTCCAGCATCGACTCCTTGGAGTCGAAGTGGTAGTAGAGGCTGCCCGCGAGCATCCCGGCGGCGTCCGCGATGCGGCGGACGGTGGTGGCGTTGTAGCCCTGGTCGGCGAAGACCTGGGCGGCGGTGGCCAGGATCTCGGCGCGGCGCGCGGCGGAGGACGTGGACGGTGCGGAGGCGGAGGAGTCGCTGTTCATCCGGTCATGCTCTCTGACTGCTGACGGAGACGGTCTCGCCGGTCATGTAGGAGGAGTATCCGCTGGCCAGGAAGACGATGACGTTGGCGATCTCCCACGGCTCGGCGTAGCGGCCGAAGGCCTCGCGTTCGGTGAGCTCGGTGAGGAGTTCGGGCGTGGTCACCTTCACCAGGTGCGGGTGCATGGCGAGGCTCGGGGCGACGGCGTTGACCCGTACGCCGAAGTCCGCGGCCTCCAGGGCGGCGCACCGGGTGAGGGCCATGACCCCGGCCTTGGCCGCGGCGTAGTGGGCCTGGCCGCGCTGGGCCCGCCACCCGATGACGGAGGCGTTGTTGACCACGACACCCCCGCCGTCCTGTTCCTGGAGGCGGCGCAGGGCTGCGCGGGTGCAGCGGAAGGTGCCGGTGAGGGTGACGTCGAGGACCTTGGACCACTGGTCGTCGGTCATGTCGACGAGGTCGGCCGTGCCACCGAGGCCGGCGTTGTTGACGACGACGTCGAGGCCGCCGTGGCGCTCGACGGCGAGCGCGAAGAGGGCGTCGACCTGCTGTTCGTCGGTGACGTCGCAGGGCATCCCGGCGACGTTGTCGGCGCCGAACTCCTCGGCGAGCGCGGCGGCGCTCTCCTTGAGGCGGCGTTCGTGGGCGTCACCGACGACGACGCGGGCGCCCTCCTGAAGGAATCGGCGGGCGGTGGCTCCGCCGATCCCGGCGCCGGCGGCGGCGGTGATCACGGCGGTGCGTCCGGCCAGGAGGGAGTGCCCCGGTACGTAGGGCGGGGACTGGGGGGTCACGGGCGGCTCTCCTTGGGCAGGCCGAGGACGCGCTCGGCGATGATGTTGCGCTGGATCTCGTTGGACCCGGCGTAGATGGTGTCGGAGCGGGAGAAGAGGAACAGCCGCTGCCGGTCGTCGAGATCGTAGGGCTTTCCCGCCGCGAGCATGCCGTCCGCGCCGCGGACGTCCATGGCGAGTTCGCCCAGTTCGCGGTGCCAGGTGGCCCAGAAGATCTTGCCGATGGACGCCTCCGGTCCGGGCGCGCCGGCGGCGACGCCGTCGAGCATGCGCAGGGCGTTGCAGCGGATGGTCTCCAGGCCGGTCCAGGCGCGGGCGAGCCGGTCACGGATCAGCGGGTCGTCCGCGGCTCCGTTGCGCTTGGCCAGTTCGATCAGGGTCTCCAGTTCGCGCCGGAAGCCGACCTGCTGGCCGAGGGTGGAGACGCCGCGCTCGAAACCGAGGGTGGCCATGGCCACGCGCCAGCCGTCGCCGGGGGCTCCGACGATGTGCTCGGCGCGGGTGCGGGCACCGTCGAAGAAGACCTCGTTGAACTCGGACGTGCCGGTCAGCTGGGTGATGGGCCGGATCTCGACGCCCGGCTGATCGAGCGGGACCAGGAGGTAGGACAGGCCCTTGTGGCGGGACGATCCGGGCTCCGTGCGGGCGAGAACGAAGCACCACTGCGACTCGTGGGCGAGTGACGTCCAGGTCTTCTGCCCGGCGACGACCCAGTCGTCGCCCTCCCGCACGGCCCGGGTCCGTACGTTCGCCAGATCGGAGCCCGCGTCGGGCTCGCTGTAGCCCTGGCACCACAGTTCCTCGGCCGCGACGATCGGCGGCAGGAAGCGGGCCCGCTGTTCGGGGGTGCCGAAGGCGACCAGGGTCGGGCCGAGCAACTGCTCGCCTATGTGGTTGACCCGGGCGGGCGCGTCGGCCAGGGCGTACTCCTCGTGGAAGGCGACCTGCTGCTCGATGGTCGCACCCCGTCCGCCGGACTCCTCGGGCCAGCCGACGCACGTCCAGCCGGCGGCGGCCATGTGCCGCTCCCACTCCAGCCGTTCGGCGAAGGCCTCGTGCTCACGACCGGGTCCGCCGCGGCCGCGCAGGCTCGCGAAGGCGCCGGTGAGGTTGGCGGCCAGCCAGCCGCGGATCTCGGCGCGGAACTCCTCGACGCTGCTCATGCCGTTACGTTAATCTACCAAACACTTGTTAGGGAAGGAGGGCAGATGCCTGCTGCCCACGACGGACCCGACGCCCCCGACACCCCCGGTGGCCGCAGTGCCCCCGACGCGCTCGAAGCACCCGAAGCACCCGTGCGCTACGAGAAGCGGGGCCCGGTCGCGACGGTCACCATGAACCGGCCCGACTACCGCAACGCCCAGAACTCCGCGATGACCTACGCCCTGGACCGGGCGTTCTACCGCGCGGCCGACGACAACGAGGTGAAGACCGTCGTCCTGGCCGGAGCGGGCAAGCACTTCTCCGCCGGCCACGACATAGGCACCCCCGAGCGGGACGCCCACCTGCCGTTCGAGCGCAGGGCGGGCCTGTGGTGGGACCACTCCGACAAGGAGGGCGCGGAGAGCCGCTACGCCCGCGAGTCCGAGGTCTACCTGGGCATGTGCCGCCGCTGGCGTGAGCTGCCCAAGCCGGTCGTCGCGTCCGTGCAGGGCGCGTGTGTGGCGGGCGGGCTGATGCTCGCCTGGGTGTGCGACCTGATCGTGGCCTCCGAGGACGCGTTCTTCGCCGACCCGGTGGTGCGGATGGGCATCCCGGGTGTCGAGTACTTCGCCCACCCGTGGGTGATGCCGCCACGCATCGCCAAGGAGTTCCTCTTCACCGGCGACCGCATGAGTGCCCGGCGCGCCTACGAGGTCGGCATGGTCAACCGGGTCGTCCCCCGTGAGGAACTGACGGAGCGGACACAGGAGCTGGCACTGCGCGTCGCCGAGATGCCGCGCCTCGGGCTCGCCCTGACCAAGCGCGCCGTCAACCAGGCCGAGGACCTCCAGGGCCTGCACACCGGCATGGACTCGGTGTTCGGCCTGCACCACCTGGCGCACGCCCACAACGCCGAGACCGCGCCGGACGCGCTCGGCGGCATGGACATCCGGGCGATGAAGAAGGCGGGCGGCTGATGGACCTCGACTTCAGCGAGGCGGACGGCGCGTTCCGGGCCGAGGTCCGCGACTGGCTGACGGCTCATGTGCCGACCACTCCCCTGCCGTCCCTGGAGAGCGCCGAGGGCTTCGCCGCCCACCGGGACTGGGAGGCCGAACTGTCCGCCGACCGCTGGTCGGTGGTGTCCTGGCCCGAGGAGTACGGCGGACGGGGCGCCTCGATCCTGCGCTGGCTCCTCTTCGAGGAGGAGTACTTCGCCGCCGGTGCCCCGGGACGGGTCAGCCAGAACGGCATCAACCTGCTCGCCCCCACCCTCTTCGAGCACGGCACCGCCGAGCAGCGGGCTCGGATCCTGCCGGCCATGGCACGCGGTGAGGTCATCTGGGCGCAGGCCTGGTCGGAACCGGAGTCCGGTTCCGATCTTGCCTCGTTGAAGTCGACGGCCCGGCGCACCGACGGCGGCTGGCTGCTGAGCGGCCAGAAGACCTGGTCGTCCCGGGCCGCCTTCGCCGACCGGGCCTTCGGCCTCTTCCGCAGCGACCCGGACGCCGGGAAGCCGCACCACGGGCTGACGTACCTGATGTTCCCGCTGGACGCCGAGGGTGTCACCGTGCGGCCGATCGGGCGCCTCGACGGCCGGCCGGCCTTCGCGGAACTCTTCCTGGACGACGTGTTCGTGCCGGACGAGGACGTGATCGGGGAACCCGGCCAGGGCTGGCGGGTCGCGATGAGCACCACCGGCAACGAGCGCGGGCTCACCCTGCGCAGCCCGGGGCGCTTCACGGCCGCCGCCGACCGGCTGACCGCGCTGTGGCACGAGCGGGCCGACCCCGCGGACACGGCGCTGCGCGACCGGGTCGCCGACGCGGTGATCGGCGCCCGCGCCTACCGGCTGTTCTCCTACGCGGGTGCCTCCCGCGTCCTGCACGACGAGGACGGACCGGCCGGCGCCGCCTCCAGCCTCAACAAGGTCTACTGGTCCGAACTGGACATCGCCCTGCACGAGACGGCACTGGACCTGCTCGGCCCGTCCGGCGAACTCGCCGACCACGCGGAGGAGTCACCCGCCCACGGCGCCTGGGCCGAGGGGTACACCTTCGCCCTCGCCGGGCCCATCTACGCCGGCACCAACGAGATCCAGCGCGACATCATCGCCGAGCGCCTGCTCGGCCTGCCGAAGGGACGCCGGTGATGCGGTTCCTCCTCGACGCCGAGCAGCGGGAGTTCGCCCGTTCCCTCGACGGACTGCTCACCTCCTGCGACACGCCGGCCGCGATCCGGTCCTGGACTGCCGGTGATCACGCTCCCGGTCGGGCGGTCTGGACGCGGCTGGCGGGGGCGGGGGTGTTCGCGCTCGCCGTGCCGGAGCGGTACGACGGCTTCGGCTTCCTACCCCTCGAACTCAGCGTCGCCTTCACCGAACTGGGCCGCCACGCGGTCCCCGGCCCCCTGGTAGAGACGGTCGCGGCCGCTGCCCTGCTGGACCGGCTGAGCGGGCTTGGCGGTCTGGGCGGGCCGGGCGGGCCGGGCGGGCTGAACGGCCGGGGCGAGGGGCACGCGGCCGACGCGCACCTGCCCGGCATCGCCGCCGGCAAGACCGTCGCCTCCCTCTGCCTGACCGGTCTCGGCCCGTACGCCCTGGACGCCGACGCGGCCGACGTGGTGTTCGTCGTCGACGGCGACGTGCTGCGCGTCACCGGGGAGACGGGTCCCGTACAGGCCTCGGCCGACCCGGGACGGCGCCTGTCCCGGGCGTCCGGCGGGACGGTCCTCGCCCAGGGTCCCACCGTGACCGCCGCCGCCGCGTACGCGGCCGACGTGGCGGCACTCGCCACCGCGGCCCAGGCACTGGGCGTCGGCCGCGCGCTACTCACCCGTACCGTCGAATACGTCAAGCAGCGCACCCAGTTCGGCGTGGCCATCGGCTCCTTCCAGGCCGTCAAGCACCGGCTCGCGGACACCCTCGTCGCCCTGGAGTTCGCCGAGCCCCTGGTGCACGGCGCCGCGCTCGCGCTCGCCGCCGGCTCCCCGCAGGCCGGCCGGGAGGTAGCCGCCGCCAAGGTCACGGCGGGCGAGGCCGCCCACCGGGCCGCGCGCACGGCCCTGCAGTTGCACGGAGCGGTCGGCTACACCGACGAACTGGACCTGTCCCTGTGGATTCGCAAGACCCGCCCGCTGCGCGACGCCTGGGGTACCCCGGCCGCCTGCCGGGCCCGCGTACTGGCCGCCTGACGCGCGCCGCAGCGCGCGCCACACCGAGGGGAGCAGTCCGATGAGGCTGACGGAGGAGCAGGAAGAGCTGCGTTCGGCCGTACGGTCGTTGCTGACCCGGCACGAAGGGGCCGCGGCCTGGGAGCCGCTGGCCGAGCAGATGGGCGCCGCCGGGCTGGCCGTGCCCGAGGACTACGGGGGCGCGGGCGGCGGCGCCCGCGACGTCCACGTGCTGATGGAGGAGCTGGGCCGCGGCCTGAGCCCGCTGCCGCTGCTCGGCTCGGCGGTACTCACGGCGGGTGCGCTGCTGGCCTCCGGTGACAAGGAGGCCTGCGGGCGCCTGCTGCCGCCGCTCGCCGAGGGCCGCTCGGTGGGCGCCCTGGCCTGGGCCGAGCGGGGCTCCTGGGACCCGGCGGCCGTGCGTGCCGAGGCCCTGCCCGGACCGGACGGCGCGTGGCGGGTCACCGGGACCAAGGAGTACGTACTGGACTGGCCCGGCGTCGGCCTGCTGCTCGTCGCGGCCCGGACGGCGACCGGCGTCTCGCTCTTCGAGGTGGCGGTGGACGCGCCCGGGGCGCACCGCACACCCGCCGTCACCATGGACGGCACGCGGAGCCAGGCGCGGTGGGTCCTGGACGGCGCCGAGGGGCGCCTGATCGGTGTGGACGGCGACGGGGAGCGGACCCTCGCGCACGTACGGGACCTGGGCTGCGCGGCGCTCGCCGCGGAGCAGGTGGGCGCCGCCGAGCGCTGCCTGGAACTCACCGTCGCCCACGCCCGCAACCGGGTGCAGTTCGGCCGTCCCCTCGGCTCGTTCCAGGCGGTCAAGCACCGGCTGGCGGACGCCTACGTGCTGGTGGAGTCGGCGCGTTCGGCGGCGCTCGGCGCGGCCTTCGCCGCCGACCAGGACCCGGCCGCGCTGCCGCGCGCCGCCGCCGTCGCGAAGTCGGTCTGCTCCGAGGCCTTCTCCGTGGTGGCCGGCGAGACGATCCAGCTGCACGGCGGGATCGGCATCACCTGGGAGCACGACGCGCACCGCTATCTCAAGCGGGCGCACGGGGCGGGCGAGCTGTTCGGCGCGCCCGCACGTCACCGGGCCCGGCTCGCCGCCGGTCTCGGGCTGATGACGGACTGAGCAGACTCGACACGCAGAGAGGCCGGAAACATGGACATCGGCAATCCGTTGGACTTCACGGGGCGCGTGGTGCTCGTCACCGGCGGCACCAAGGGCATCGGCGCCGCCATCGCGCAGGCGTTCCTCGCTGCCGGGGCCGATGTCGTCGTCTGCGGACGCAACGCGCCGGACAGCCTGCCCTCGGCACAGGACCGGGAGGCGGTGTTCGTCGCCGCCGACGTGCGCGACCCCGGGTCGGCGGCCGGGCTCGTCGACGGCGCGGTGGAGCGATTCGGCCGCCTCGACGTCCTCGTCAACAACGCGGGCGGCTCCCCGGACGCCGACGCCGCCACCGTCTCACCGCGGTTCGTCGAGAAGATCGTCGCGCTCAACCTGCTCGCGCCGTTCTACGTGGCGCAGGCGGCGCACCGCGTCATGCGGACCCAGGGCGGCGGCGGTTCGGTCGTCAACATCGGCAGCGTCTCCGCCCACGACCCGCAGCCGGGCACCGCCGCGTACACGGCGGCCAAGGCGGGACTGCTGGCCCTCACCAAGGCGCTCGCCCTGGAGTGGGCGCCCGAGGTGCGGGTCAACCACATCACCACGGGGCTGATCCGCACCGAGAGCGCGGCGTCCGTCTACGGCGCGGACGGCGGGGCCTCGGTGGCCGGCGTCATCCCGATGCGGCGGATGGCCGTCCCCGGGGACGTCGCCCGCGCCTGTCTGTTCCTCGCGAGCGGCCTGTCGGACTACGTCAACGGGGCGGACCTCGCGGTGCACGGCGGCGGGGAGTACCCGGCGCGCTACCTCGCCGCGAAGGCCGCGAACGGGGCGGAGTGACAGGACATGCCGGAGCCCGGGAGAACGTCGCGACTTCTCCCGGGCTCCCGCGTCGATCACTCACGGCGCGGCTCTCGCGGGTGGCTCACCGGGGGCTTCCGGTGGTGGGCTTCGTACGGGCGAGGTCACGGCAGTTCGGGGGCCCAGGCGACTCCGTTGATGTGCGAACCGCCGTCGACGAAGAGCGTGTTTCCGGTGACGTAGCGCGCCCCCTCGCCCGCGAGGAACAGCGCCGCCGGGGCGATGTCCCGGTCGGGATCACCGATCCGCCCCATGGGGTTCATGCCACCCGCCTGCTTCTCCAGCTCCGGGTTCTCGCGCATCCTCCTTCGGAAGGCCGCGCTCTTCGCGCCGGGGCACAGGGCGTTGACCACGACGCCCGTGGGAGCCCACTCCCGGGCGGCGGTCCGGGTGAGGGTGCGCAGGGCCTCCTTGGCGGCGTTGTACTCCAGTGTCCCCATGTGGGCGTTCACGCCGTTGAGGCTGCACATGTTGACGACCCGCCCCCATCCCCGTTCCCTCATGTGCGGGAAGGCCGCCCGCATCGCCCAGAACGGTCCGTAGAACCCGATGCCCAGACCGCGGGCCAGCATCTCGTCGCTCTTGTTCTCCACCCGTCCGAGGTCGCCGACCGCCCAGGCGTTGTTGACCAGGATGTCGACGCCGCCCCACTCGCGTACGGCGGTGTCGACCATCGCCAGTACCTGCGCCTTCTCGCCGACATCGGTACGCAGGAAGCGGCCGCCGATCCGGTCGGCCGTGGCACGGCCGGTCTCCTCGTCCACCTCCGCGACCAGCACCCTGGCCCCCTCCTCGGCGAACCGCCGGGCCACCGCCGCGCCGATTCCGTCCCCGGCTCCGGTGACGATCGCGACACGTCCTTCGAGCTGCATGTCTTCTCTCCTCGCGCGCTCCGATGAGACGGACGGCCGGCGGGACTCCGGACGCCGGGGCGGCTTCGTCAGACCAGGTTGTCCTCGACCGTCAGGCCGAACACCCCGCGGCCGTACATGGCCAGGGCCCGTTCCACGTCGTTGGCCACGTGGACGCTGCCCGCGTGGGCGTCGCGCCAGGCGCGCTCGATGGGGTTGCCGCGGCGCAGCGCGTTGCCGCCGGCGGTCTTGAAGAGCAGGTCGATCGCGGCGACCGCCCGCTCGGTGCCCCGGACCTGGTCACGGCGGGTGCGCAGCCTCAGCTCCATCGGGATCTCCTGGCAGGCGGCGGCCAGTTCGGACAGTTCGCGCAGGTTGCGGTCCATCTGCAGGACGGTCGCGTCGATGTCGGAGGCGGCACGCGCGATGGCGACCTGCGCGAACGGGTCCTCGGTGAACCTGCCGCCGCCCAGGCTGAGCCGCACCCGTTCCTTCATCAGCGACGCGTACGACTCGTAGCCGCCGGACACGGCCCCGATCACCGGCGCCGTGATGGCACTGGTGAAGATCGCCCCGAACGGCAGCCGGTACAGCGGCCCCTTGTTGACCTGCTGCCCCGGCACCTTCAGCTGGGCCTGCTCGTAGTTGCGAAGGACCCGGTGGTCGGGCACGAAGGCGGAGTCGACGAGGATGTCGTTGCTCGCCGTGCCGCGCAGTCCGACGACGTCCCACGCGTCCTCGATGGTGTAGTCGGACCGGGGCACCAGAACGGTGAGGAAGTCCACCGGCCTTCCCTGCGCGCCGACGACCAGGGCGCCGAGCAGTGCCCACGTGGCGTGCTCGCAGCCCGAGGAGAAGCTCCAGCGGCCGGTGAGTCGGTAGCCGCCGTCGACGGGGGTGAGCCGGCCGACCGGTGCGTACGACGAGGAGACGCGGGCGTCGGGGTCGTCGCCCCAGACGTCCTCCTGCGCCCGGCGCGGGAACAGGCCCAGCTGCCAGGGGTGCACGCCGAGTACGGACGCCACCCAGCCCGTGGAGCAGCAGACCGCGGAGATGGCCCGCACCACCTGGTAGAAGTCGACCGGGTCGCCTTCGAGGCCGCCGTACCGGGCGGGCTGCAGCATCCGGAAGACGCCGGCCTCGGTCAGCTCGCGGACCGAGGACTCGGGTATGCGCCGCGCCTCGTCCGCGGCCACGGCCCGTTTCCCGATGGCCGGCAGCAGGGCACGCACCGACTCCAGAACCTGATTGCCCATCGTCCGTCCTCCATGGTTTCGCGAGCCGTGTCCGAATCCGTGCGGCGTTCGGCGGCGCCGTGTTCCGCAGTCCGTGCGGCGTCCGTCGGCACGGTGTTCCGCAGTCCGTGTTCCGTGCGCGGTGGGCCTCAATCCGTCCGCAGCGCGACCTTGTCGATCTTGCCGGAGGCGTTGCGCGGGAAGGTCCCGAGGACGACGACCTCGCGGGGGACCTTGAAGTTGGCGAGCCGTTCACGGCAGTGGCCGAGGAGGGTGTCGGGGTCGGCACCGGCACCCGGGCGGGCCGTCACGTACGCCCGTCCGACCTCACCGAGCCGCGCGTCGGGTACGCCGACCACGGCGGCCTCCGCCACGGCGTCGTGGCCGGCGAGTACCTGCTCGACCTCCGCCGGGTACACGTTGAACCCGCCGACCACGAACATGTCCTTCGAACGCCCCGTGACGACCAGGTTGCCGCGCTCGTCGAAGTGGCCGACGTCGCCGGTGGCCAGCCAGCCGTCCGCGTCGACGGCCGCGGCGCTCGCCGCCGGGTCGTCCAGGTAGCCGAGCATCACGTTGTAGCCGCGGACCATGATTTCGCCGTCCCGGCCGACGGGCAGCGGGCGCCGGTCACCGTCGTTGATCCGCACCTCGACTCCGTCGATGGGGCGGCCGGCGGTCAGCGCCACGGTCTCCGCGTCGTCGTCGGCGGAGCAGACGGTGACCGTGCCGCAGGACTCGGTGAGGCCGTAGGCGGTGAGCACCTCGGGGAAGAGTTCGGCACGCATGCGCCGGACCAGCGCGACCGGTACGACGGCGGCCCCGGTCACCGCGAGGCGCAGCGACGACAGGTCGAAGAGCTCTCTGCCGGGCGCGTCCAGGAGCTCGGTGTAGATCGTGGGCGGACCGGGCAGAACGCTGATCCGCTCGGTCTCGACGGCGGTCAGGGCCCGCTGGACGTCGAAGACGGGTTGCAGCACCATCGTGGCGCCCCTCAGCAGGCAGGCCAGGATGCCGGCCTTGTAGCCGAAGCAGTGGAAGAGCGGGTTGATGATCAGGTAGCGGTCCTCGCCGGTGAGTCCGGTCCGGCCGGACCAGGCCCGGTAGGTGGTGAGGTTCTGCCGGTGGGTGGTCAGGGCGCCCTTGGGCCGGCCGGTCGTACCCGACGTGAAGAGCAGGTCGGACGGGTCGTCGGGACGGACGGACGCGGTACGGACGGTGACTTCCGTGTCGGGCAGGTGGGCGCCGTAGGTGAGGAAGTCGTCCCAGGGCAGAGTGCCGGGGCGTTCGGTGCCGTCGAGCGTGACCACCCGGGACAGGCCGGGCAGGGCAGGCACCGGCCGTGTGCCGTCGCCGGACCTCTCGCCATCGCCATCGCCATCGCCCAGCATGGCCAGGTAGTCCTTGCCGAGGAAGCCGTTCTCGACGAACAGCAGCCGTGCTCCCCCGCGTTCCAGGAGCCAGCGTGCCTCGGCGCCCTTGTAGCGGGTGTTCACCGGGACCAGCACCGCGCCCGCCGACACGGTGGCGAGCGCGGCCACCACCCAACGGTGGCTGTTCGGTGCCCACACGGCGATGCGGTCGCCGCGCCGGGTACCGAGCGCGAGCAGCGACTTCACGGCCGCCCGCACCTCGTCGCGCAACCGCGCCCAGGTCAGTCGCACATCTCCGTCCACAACGGCCTCCCGGTCGGCGGATCGGACCGCGGCGAGGTCGAGGGCGTCGGGGATCGTCAGTGGGGGCTCGGTCTCGCTCATCTGCTCTCCGGGAGGGGACGGTGTACGCGGTCGGTACGGGGGTGCGGGCCGGCGGCGCGCGGTAGATACGGTGCGCTGCACGCCGTCAGGAAGACGAGGCGGACGGGGCGGGCGACGCGGCGGGGAGCAGCAGTCTCCGCGACGCCTCGTGCGCGGCCAGGACCAGCTCGGCGCGGGGGAAGCCGCTGCGCTTCTCGGCCGTCCCGGCGTTCTCCCCGGCGACCCACACCGGCCCGTCGGCGAGGTGTTCCAGGCCCTCCCTGGCGACGTCCTCCGGCTCCGCGACCCGGAGGCCGGGCAGGTCCATGCGCAGTCCGGCGCGTTCCATCGCGGGGGTCCGAGTCACTCCCAGGACCAGCTCCAGGACGTGTACGTCGTACTGCCCGAGCTCCAGCCAGAGGCCCTCGGCGAAGACGCGGCCGAAGGCCTTGGCCGCGGAGTAGACACTGATCTGCGCCTGGCCCATGAAGCCGGAGAGCGAGCCGACCAGCAGGATGCCGCCGCGGCGCCGTTCCCTCATCAGGGCACCGAAGTGGTGGGTGAGGGCGAGCTGCGCGGTGATGTTCAGGTCCAGGACGCCCTGGACGCGATCGAGGTCACCGGTGACGAACTCGTGGCCGTAGGAGTTGGCTCCCGCGTTGAAGACCAGCAGGCCGACCTCCAGGCCGTCGGTGACCGTGCGGATGGCCGGCAGGGCGCCGGGGTCGAGCAGGTCGAGGGTGAGGGTGCGCACCTCGACGCCCCTGGCTCGCGCCCGGTCGGCCGTCTCGTGCAGAGGGCCGGGCTTGCGGGCGATCAGGACCAGGTTGATCCCGGCGTCCGCGAGCAGTTCGGCGAAGGAGGCGCCGACCCCCTCGGAGCCGCCCGCGATGACCGCCCACGGTCCGTACACGCTCTTGTCGGTCATCAAGCACCTCTCTCAGTCCTGCCCGGCGGTGCCGTGACCGTAGAACGCGCCCCGCCGGCGGCGCCGCCGGAGATCCCACTGGCCGGGAGCGCCATGTGCCGCACGGCCAGCGAGGCGAAGACCATCGCGGTGCCGATGGGGACGCCGGGTCCCGGATAGACGCGGCCGGTGAAGGAGGCGCTGGTGTTGCCCGCGGCGTACAGACCCGGTACGGGGCCGCCGTCGGTGCCCAGGACCCGGGCGTGGGCGTCGGTGCGCAGCCCGCCCTTGGTGCCGAGGTCGGCGAGGACGAGGCGGGCGGCGTAGTAGGGCGGCCGGTCGAGCGGAACCAGGCAGGGGTTGGGACCCGGGGCGTCGCGGGTGTCGGCGAAGAACCGGTCGTAGGGGTCCTCGCCGCGGTGGTGGTCCGCGTCGGTGCCGGTGGCGGCGAAGCCGTTGAAGCGGGCCACGGTGTCGGCCAGCGCGTCGGCCGGGACGCCGATGTGCCGGGCGAGTTCCGGCAGCGAGTCGGCCCGTACCCAGGTGCCGGCCGCGAGGTGTTCCGCGGCGTCGGCGGGCGGCACGGTGATGGCGGGGAGGGCGCCGCCCTCGCGGGAGTCGAAGACGAGGTGAGCGGGCGCGTCGGCGGCGGCGAGGGCCCGGCCCATACGGTCGTACGGCAGTGACTCGTTGGCGAAGCGCCGCCCGGAGCCGTCGACGACGAGGCCCCCGCGCAGGCCGAGGGTGAACGCGGCCGTCCCGTCCGGCCGCTGGGTGCCGGGGCACCACCAGGCCTCGTCCATGAGCTCGGTGGCGGCGCCGATCCGGACGGCGGCGCGGAGCAGGTCGCCGGTGTTGGTGGCGCGGGGCGCCATGGTCCACGCCGCGCCACCCGGCACCCCGTGCTCGGCGCGCAGCGCGTCGTCGCCCTCGAAGCCGCCGGCGGCCAGCAGTACGCCGAACCGGGCCCGCAGCGTGACCGTGCCGTGCGGGGTCCGCGCCTCGACCCCGGTCACCCGGCCGTCCTCGGTGAGCAGTCCGGTGACGCGGTGCTCGGTGCGTACCGTCGCGTTCCCGGTACGGGTGGCGGCGAGCAGGAGGCGCCCGATCAGGGCACGGCCCGCGGTGAGCGGCGCGTCGGGGTGCCCTTGGCCGGACCGGTCCCGGTCGACCGCCGGGCGGACCAGGTGCAGCAGGTCGCCCAGGCGGTCCGTCGGCAGGTCGAGCGGGACCACAGAGCGCCCGGCGTCCATCCGGCCGGGCGCGGCGACGTAGTCGGGGAAGGCGCGCCACTCGAACTCCACGGCCGGGTCGCCCTCGAGCCGGGCGACCAGCTCGGGCGCGTGCCGCAGGAAGGCCTCCCGGCGTTTCGCCCCGGCGTCGCCGACGAGGGCCCGCAGATAGGCGCGGGCCGCCTCGGTGGAGTCGCCGAGGTCCGCCCGTTGCTGCACCTGGGTGCCGGGCAGCCAGCAGGCGGCCCCGGAGTACGCGGAGGTGCCGCCGAGCAGCGCGGTCCGCTCCAGTACGACCGTGTCGAGGCCGTCGGCGGCTGCCGTCAGGGCCCCGGTCAGCGCTCCCGCGCCGGACCCCACGACGATCACGTCGTGGATGGCGTCCCCTTCTCGTCGGCCGTCCCGCATGGGTGCTCCTCCTGCCGCTCGGTGGTGTGGAGCCTCAGCAGACCGTGCGCGGGGCGGCCGGGGCGGGAGCGGTCCCACTGACCGGTACGCCGTTCCGGTCGCCACCTGACGTGGCGGCGCGCCGCGCGTATTGTCGGAGGCCGTTGACGCGAACAGAGCACCTGGAGGGGAGAGCGTGCCCAGAATCGCCGAGGCCAGGGCGGGGGCCGAGCCCAGTTCGCCCCGGCAGCACGCACGCCGGCAGAGCATCCTGAAGGCGGCGGCGGAGATCGCCGCACAGACGGGGCTCGAGCGGGTGCAGATGCACGAGGTGGCCCGGTCCGCGGGGGTGGCGATCGGCACCCTGTACCGGTACTTCCCGTCGAAGACGCACCTGTTCACCGCGGTGATGGCCGACCAGATCCAGGGCTTCGGGGCGAAGATGCCCGACCGGGCGGCGGACACCTCGCCCGAGGACGCCGTGTTCGAGACACTGGCCGGCGCCACCCGCAAGCTGCTGCGCCGGCCGGCGCTCGCCACCGCGATGATCCAGTCGGCGAACGCCGCCCGCGCCTCGACCGTCCCGGATCTCGCCCGGGTCGACACGGGGTTCCTCGACCTGCTGCTGCGGGCCTGGGACGTCGAGCGGCCCACGGAGCACCATGTCGCCCGGCTGCGGCTGCTGACCCTGCTCTGGTACGGCGTGCTGCAGTCCCGGCTCAACGAGCGGATCACGCCGGAGGAGGCCGACGCCGACCTGCGGATGGCCTGCCGACTGCTGCTCGCGCCCGAGGCGGACACAAGCTGACCCTGCCCGCACGGCGGTCGGGCCGGTGTCGGGCGGGCGGTCAGGCAAACGGTCAGCTCGTCGGGGTCTGCTGGGTGCCCGTCGTGTCGAGTCCGGCGACGCTGTACGCCGCGTAGGTGCGGTACGGGTCGCGGCCGCTGAAGTACGGCGTCAGCTGGGCGTCGAGCTCCTCCGGTGTGAAGGTGCCGTCGGCGGCGGTGAACTTCTGTTCCACGGTGGGCGGTGCGAGCAGGGCGACCATGTCGCCGTAGACGACGAAGACCTGCCCGTTGATCTCGTCGGCGGCCGGTGAGGCCAGGTGGGCCACGAGGGTGGCGACCCGCTCGGGGGCCATGATGTCGAAGCCGCCCGGTGCGTTCACGCCCTCGCCGAAGGAGTCGGCGGTCATGGCGGTGCGGGCACGGGGGCAGATGGCGTTGGCGCGCACCCCGTAGCGGGCCATGCCCTGGGCGGTGGCCAGGGTGAGCGCGGTGATGCCGGCCTTGGCCGCCGAGTAGTTCGGCTGGCCGGGGGCGCCGAAGAGGAATGCTTCGGAGGAGGTGTTGACGATCCTGCCGTAGACGGGACCGCCCAAGGCCTTGGAGGCCGCGCGCCAGTGCACGGCGGCGGCGCGGGAGAGCCCGGCGTGGCCCTTGAGGTGGACGCGGATGACGTCGTCCCAGTCGGACTCGGAGAGGTTGAACAGCATCCGGTCGCGCAGCACGCCCGCGTTGTTGACGACGACGTCGAGGCCGCCGAAGGACTCCACGGCGGCCCCCACGAGGCGGTCGCCCATGGCCCAGTCCCCGATGTCGCCGGTCACCGCGACCGCCTGCGAGCCGAGGGCCTTGATCTCGGCGGCCACGTCGTCGGCCGCCGGGCCGACGTCGTTGACCACCACGTTGGCGCCGAGGCCCGCGAGCGCGAGCGCCTCGGCACGGCCGAGTCCCGCCCCGGCACCGGTGACGACGGCGGTACGTCCCTCCAGGGTGTTCGTCGAGCTCATGCTGCCTCTTTCCGTGTTCCGTCGAGCAGATGGGTACGCCCACGCACCCCGTCTCTGCCGACGCGATGCGCTTCGTCGCGAAACTAGTACCAATTCTAGTTTCCGATTCGGCGGTGTCCCGTTGAGTGGACGCTCGGAGCAGGAACGCCGGGAAGAGTCACGCTCGCAGGAGCAGCACGAGAAGCGGGGCCGCTCAGACGAAGCCGACCGACACGGAGCCCAGTCCCTCGAACTGAGCCCGGAACTCGTCCCCCGGCCGCACGTCCACCGCCCGGGTGCACGAGCCCGGCAGCACCACGTGACCGGCCTCCAGACGCACCCCGTAGGACGCCACCTTGCGGGCCAGCCAGGCGACGGCCTCGGTCGGGTCCCCCAGCACCGCGCTGGTGTTGCCCCGGGCGATCTCCTCGCCGCCCCGGTTCAGCACGGCGGCGATGTCGGCGGGATCCAGGTCGGCCGGGCGCACCCGGGCGGAGCCCAGGACCACCCCGGCGGACGACGCGTTGTCGGCGATGGTGTCGGCGAGTCCGATCTTCCAGTCCCGGATCCGGCTGTCGATGAGTTCGATGCTCGGGACGACGTACTCGGTGGCGGCCAGGACGTCCGCCGTGGTGCAGCCCTCGCCGGGCAGGCTCCGGCCCAGTACGTACCCGATCTCGACCTCTATCCGCGGGTAGCAGTAGCGGCCCGTGTCGACGGGCGTCCCCTCGGGCAGCACCATGTCCGAGAGCAGGTGGCCGTAGTCGGGTTCGTCCACGCCCATCATCCGCTGCATGACCTCGGAGGACAGTCCGACCTTGTGCCCGTGGACGGTGACCTTCCCCTCCTTCAGCTGCCGGCGGATGTTGAGGAGCTGGATCTCGTACGCGTCGGTGGTGTCGATCCTCGCGTATGTACTGGTCAGCGGGTCGATCGGGGTCCGGTCGCGCTGTGCGGTACGGAGCAGTTCGGCGGCCTCGGCGCGCTGCGCGGCGTCAAGCATCGGGGGTCTCCTCACGGTTGTGTGCGACGTCGGCGGCAGTGAAGCGGGCACGGCCGCCGGAGAGCACCGTGCGGTCGTCGCCGGCGGACGCCTCGAAGCGGACGCCGGAGCGGTCGTCGTTCCAGCCGCGCAGGGCGAGCCGGTCGCCCGGGAAGACGGGCGCGGCGAACCGGGCCTCCAGCTCCAGCAGTTCGGCGGGGTGCGCGCCGAGGACGCCGGCCAGGGGCAGCAGCGTGGCGGCGAGGGTGCACAGTCCGTGCAGGAACGGCCGGGGCATGCCCGCCGCTTTCGCGGCCTCGGGGTCGATGTGCATGGCGTGCCGGTCACCGAGCAGCCGGTAGAGGGCCGCCTGCCGGGAGTGCGTGGCCACGGTCGGCCGGTGCTCGGCCGGCCGGTCCGGTCTACGCGGGGCGGACGGGCCGCGGTCGCCGCCGAAGCCGCCGCTACCGGGCGCGAAGAGGGACCAGGTCGCCGTGAAGCGCTCGCAGGACACCTCGACGTCGAAGACGGCGGCGGAGCCCTTGTCCCACACCTCGGCGACCCGCGCGGACATCGTCAGCTCGCCGGCCCGCTCCAAGGGGCCTTTCACCTCGAGACGTTGACCGCCGTGTACGGCGGTGGTGACATCGAAGGCGCCGAGTGCGCCCAGTGCGTCGGGCGCCCACTGGGCCAGGGTCAGCGCGAAGGTGGGCAGCACGCGCAGGCGTTCCTCGTAGACGAGGTCCAGCCGGTCGGCGGGGGCGCCGACCGCGAGGGCGTACAGGATCGCGTCGCGCGCGGTGTAGGAGACGGTGCGGGTGCCGAGGTCGCGGCCCCGCCACGGGGAGGCGGTCACCGGTCGGCTCCCAGGATCAGGCCGCTGGTGGGGACTCCGGTACCGGCGGTGACCAGGACGTGGCCGACGCCGTCCGGCTGGTTCACGGAGGTGCCGCGGATCAGCCGGACGCCCTCGGCGATGCCGTTCATACCGTGCAGGTAGGCCTCGCCCAGCTGTCCGCCGTGGGTGTTGAGGGGCAGCCTGCCGCCGACTTCCAGATGGCCGTCGGCGATGAAGTCCTTCGCCTCGCCCGGCTCACAGAAGCCGAGTTCCTCCAGTTGGGGAAGGACCAGCGGGGTGAAGTGGTCGTAGAGGACCGCCGCGTCGATGTCGTCGGGGCCGAGGCCGCTCTGCCCGTACAACTGCCTTCCCACGAGGCCCATCTCGGGGATGCCCGTGATGGCCGGCCGGTAGTAGCTGGTCATCATGTGCTGGTCGGCACCGAGCCCCTGGGCGGCCGCGTCGACGACCGCGGGCGGGTGGGGCAGGTCGCGGGCGCGTTCGGCGGAGACGATCACCAGGGCCTGGCCGCCGTCGGTCTCCTGGCAGCAGTCGAGCAGCCGCAGCGGCTCGGCGATCCAGCGGGAGTCGCGGTGGTCCTGCAGAGTGATGGGGCGGCCGTGGAACCAGGCGGCCGGATTGTTCGCGGCGTGCTTGCGGTCGACGACGGCCACCCGGCCGAAGTCGTCGGTGGTGGCACCGTACTCGTGGAGGTAGCGGCGGGCGAACATGGCCACCCACTGGGCCGGGGTGCTCAGCCCGAAGGGCGTCATCCAGGCGTAGGCGGCCCGGTCGGCGGTGGTGTCCATGGGGCGGGCGGCCTGGCCGAGTCCGTAGCGCTCGCCGGAGCGTTCGTTGAACGCCCGGTAGCAGACGACCACGTCGGCGACTCCCGTGGCGACGGCCATGGCCGCCTGCTGGACGGTGCCACAGCCGGCCCCGCCGCCGTATCCGATGCGGGAGAAGAACGTCAGGTCGCCCATGCCGGTGTTGCGGGCGACGTGGATCTCGGAGTTGGTCTCGGCGGTGAACGTGACCAGGCCGTCCACGTCGGCGGGTGTCAGCCCGGCGTCGGCGAGGGCGGCCAGCACGGCCTCGCAGGCGAGCTGGAGCTCGCTGCGGCCGGAGTTCTTGGAGAACTCGGTGGCGCCGATGCCGGCCACGGCCGCGGTCCGGGTGAACCGACCGGGACTCATCGGGCCTCCCCGGGCAGTCGTACGGTCACGGTGCCGGTGACGTGGGCGCCCAGGCCGTTGGTGCCCTTGACTGCGATGTCGACGTGGCGGTTCTCGTCGTGCTTCGCCGTGACCGTGCCCGTGAGCACCATGGTGTCACCGGGGTGGTTGGGGGCGCCGAGCCGGATGCGAATGGCCTTGACGACGGCGGCCGGGCCGGCCCAGCCGGTCACGTAGCGGTCCACCAGGCCGTTGCTGGTCAGGATGTTCATGAAGATGTCCTTGGAGCCCCGCTCGCGGGCGAGTTCGGGGTCGTGGTGCACGTCCTGGTAGTCGCGGCTCGCCAGCGCCGTGGCGACGATCAGGGTGCGCGTCACCGGGATGGGCAGGTCGGGGAGTACGTCGCCGACGGCCACCTCGCCGTAGGTACGGGGGGCGGGGAGCGGCCCGGAAGTGTCCGGCCGCGTCATGGGGCCACCGCCCCGCTCGTCAGCAGGGCACCGAGGCGCTCCAGGTCCGCGCCCGCGCCGCCCAGGGTGGTGGAGATCTGCTTGCCCCACAGGAAGTGGCGGTGCACCGGGTAGTCGGTGTCGACGCCGATGCCGCCGTGCACGTGCTGGACGCGGTGGACGGTGTTCAGACCGCCCTCGGTGGCCCACCACTTGGCGACCAGCGCGGCGCGGTCGGCGTCCTCGGCATCGAACGGCTCCTTCTGGGCGTCGACCGCCTGCCACAGCGTGACCCGCATCGCCTCGATGTCGACGTAGCAGTCGGCGAGCTGGTGCTGGACGGCCTGAAAGGTGGCGAGCGGTCGGCCGAACTGGTGGCGTTCGCGCAGGTGGTCGGCGGCGTGTAGCAACGCGCCGGCGGTCACTCCCACCTGGACGGCGGCGAGCGCCACGAAGGAGTCTCGGACCAGTGCCGCGACGGTGCCGTCGCCGGGTGTGCCGACGGGTTCGCCGGGTGCGCCGTCGAGGGTGACGTGGGCACTCAGGTCGTGGCTGGTGGTCTCGGCGTGCTCCCAGGTCACTCCGGGTGCGTCCGACGCGACCAGGAACAGGCCGGAGCCCGTCGCCGTGGCGGCCGTGACGAGGACGTGCCGGGCACCGGCCGGTGCCGGCACCACGGCCTTGGTGCCGGTCAGCCGCCAGAGCGCGGCGTCGTCCGGGCCGTCGTACAGACCCTCCGCCGGGCCGTCCTGCACCGCCGTCGTCCGTGGCGTGAGCGGGTCGGCGGGGCCGAACTCCTCCAGGGCCAGGGTCACCCGGCCGTTCCCCTCCGCGAGGTCGGGCAGCAGCTCCGCCCGTTGTCGTGCGGTGCCGTGAGCGGCGACGGCGAGCGCGCCGGCCAGCGCCGGCCACAGCGGCACCGGCGCCACCCGCCGGCCCTGCTCCTCCAGCAGCACGGCCACTCCCGCCATGCCGAGCCCGGCGCCGCCGTCCTCCTCGGGCAGTACGGCGGCGAGCAGGCCCGCGGCGGCCAGATCGCCCCACAGGGACGCGTCGACCCGGGACGCGGAGGTCTCCACCTCGCGCAGCCGCTCGGGCGTCGCACGGTCGGTGAAGATCTCCCGCGCCAGGTCACGGACGGCTTCGAGCTCTTCTCCCAGGGAGAAATCCATCAGGGCGCCTCCGTCGGGGCGGGCCGGAACACCGGCAGGGTCAGATCGGGGTCGGCGTCGAGCCAGTCGAGGACCACGGGCATGCCGATCGCGACGTCCTCGGGCGCGACCCCGGTCAGGTTGGTGATGAGGCGGGTGCCCTCGGCGAGTTCGACGACCGCGACGACGAGTGGGTAGTCGAAGGCCGGGTGCCGGGGGAGGTGGTTCACGACGTAGCTGTAGACGTGGCCGTGGCCGGAGGCCTCGACGGTGTCCCATTCCAGCGAGTTGCACTCCGGGCAACAGGGGCCCGGTGGGTGGCGCAGTGCGGAGCAGGCGGCGCAGCGCTGGACGAGCAGCCGGTGCCGCTGCGCGCCGTCGAAGAAGAAGGCGTTGTCGCGGTTGACCGCGGGACGCGGACGCAGGACCGGAGCCGAGGCGGGGTCCGGCTCCGCGGCCGGCTCGGAGGCCGGCTTGCCGGCCGGCTCGGAGGCCGGCCTGCCGGGCGGCTCGGGGTCCGGCCTGCCGGGCGGCTCGGGGTCCGGCCTCGCGGCCGGCTCGGTGGCCGGGCGGAAACGGAGGGTCCGCCAGCGCTGCGTGGCGACGGTCTCGCCGTGCTGGTCGGTGTACGTCTTGAGGGTGGTGACGAATCGCCCCGTGCCCAGGCCGGTCCGTTTCTCCGGTGAGATCGACTCCACGGTCTCGCGGACGGCGACGTGGTCCCCGGGCTCCAGCTCCCGCAGGAAGGTGAACTCCGAGTCGGTCGCCACCACGGAGGTGTAGCCGCCCTCGTCGAGCAGGTCGACCAGCTCGTCGAAGCCGTCCCGCCCGGCCGTCGGGGCGACGGTGGCCGCGTAGCCGCGCATCGTCCATGCCTGGACCATCGACGCCGGTGCCACCACCCCCGCCCGTCCGGTGGCACGGGCCGCCTCGGCATCGGTGTAGGCGGGGTTGGTGTCGCCCATCGCCTCCGTCCAGTGCCGGATCATCGGCTGGTTGACGGGGTCCTGCGCCGGGGCGAGGGCGCGCAGTTCGCGCCCGGTGAAGGCCCGCAGCCGTTCCTCGTACGCACGACCGGGCGGGTTGTCCTGCTGTTGCCGGGTCATGCGCCACGCCCCTTGCGGGGCAGCCCGAGCCCCTGGGTGGCGACCATGTCCCGCAGGATCTCGTTGACGCCGCCGCCGAAGGTGTTCACGATGCCCTGCCGGGAGAGCTGCTCGACCTGCCCGGCGAGGACCGCGCCCGGTGACTCGGGTCGGATGCGCCCGGCGGCGCCGAGGATCTGTGTCAGTCCGCGCTGGACGTCGATGTGGGTCTCGGTGCCGTAGGCCTTGGCGGCGCCCGCGTCGGCGCCGGTAAGCGCGCCGGCGGCGACGGCCGCGGTCATCTTCCAGTTCATCAGCCGCATCGCCTCCAGCCGGGCGTGGGTCCGGGCGAACTCCTGCCGCACCCAGGGGAGGTCGGCCGTGCCGTTCTCCTTGGCCCAGTCGAGGACCCGTTCCCACAGCTGGATCATGCGACCGCCGAGGGCGGCGAGGCCGATGCGTTCGTGGTTCAGCTGGGCGGTGATCAGCCGCCAGCCGCCGTCCACCTCGCCCACCACGTCCCCGGCCGGGACACGTACCCCGCTGTAGTACGTGGCGGTGACGACCATGCCGCCCACCGTGCGGATGGGGCTCCAGGAGAAGCCGTCGTCGGTGGTGGGCACGATGAGGATGGAGATGCCCTTGTGCTTCGGGGCGTCCGGGTTCGTGCGGGCGGCGAGCCACACGTAGTCGGCCGTGTTGGCGCCGCTGGTGAAGATCTTGCTGCCGTCCACGACGTACGCGTCGCCGTCCCGGACCGCCCGGGTACTCAGCGAGGCGAGGTCGGTGCCGGCCTCGGGTTCGGTGTAGCCGATCGCGAAGACGATGTCGCCGGAGAGGATGCCGGGCAGGAACCGCCTCCGGTGTTCCTCGGACCCGTGGGCCATGAGGGTCGGGCCGACGGTGTTGACGGTGACGAACGGGAAGGGCAGGCCGGCCCGCTGGACCTCGTCGAAGAACACG
The DNA here is from genome assembly GCF_039539045.1 of Streptomyces marokkonensis. Classification (NCBI taxonomy): domain Bacteria; kingdom Bacillati; phylum Actinomycetota; class Actinomycetes; order Kitasatosporales; family Streptomycetaceae; genus Streptomyces; species Streptomyces marokkonensis. The sequence continues at coordinate 29,812 of NZ_BAABCQ010000026.1, read as the reverse complement.
TACTGGTCCTCCACCGGCCGGCCCTGGCCGCCGTACTCGGTGGGCCAGCCGATGCCCAGCCAGCCGTCCGAGCCGAGCCGTTTGACGACCTCGCGGAAGCGGTCCCCGCCGACGCCCTCCTCGCCGACGCGACGGCGTTCGTCCTCGGGCATCAGGCCCGCGAAGTACGCCCGCAGTTCCCGCCGCAGCTCTCGGTGCGCGGCGCTCTCGCGCAGTTGCATGTGTCGTTCTCCTTGGTTGTCACCGGCGGGCGCGCCGGGCCTTGGCCGACGGGCGTGGGCGTTCAGGGCAGGAAGCGACCGCGCCCGTTGGCGAGGAACTCGGCGCGCAGGGCGGCCTTGTCGTCGTCGGTCATCGGCACGTACACGGGCCCGCCCCGGCCCGCCCAGCGGTGCACCGGGTCGTCCGTGCGCCAGCCGTCGAGCTGCATCTCCTTCTTGCGCAGCTTGTTGGAGCCGGTCGTGGGAAGCGCGTGCGAGACGCGGACGAAGCGGGGGACGCCCTTGGTGCCCAGGTCCTCCTGGCGGGCGAGGAATCCGGGCAGGTCGAGGTCCTCGAAGCGAGTGCCGTCGGGGATCTCGACGGCGGCCATGACCTGGTCGCCGGAGCGCGGGTCGGGTACGCCGAAGACGCCGGCGGCGACCACGCCCGGGTGCCTGCGCAGGACGCGTTCGGTGAGCAGGGCGGAGATGTTCTCGCCGTCGACGCGGATCCAGTCGCCGGAGCGGCCCGCGAAGTAGAAGTAGCCGGCCTCGTCCACGTAGCCGAGGTCGCCGGTCCAGTACCAGCCGTGCCTCAAGCGTTCGGCGTTCGCGGCCTCGTTGTTGTAGTAGCCCTCGAAACGGGCCGCGCCCTCCGTGTCGACGATCTCACCGATGGCCTCCTCCGGGTTGCGCACCCGGCCGTAGGTGTCGAGCACCGCGGGCGGGCAGGTCCGGCGGGTCGTGGGGTGCACGATGCGGACACCGTCCCGGGCGGGCACGCCGAGCGCGCCGACCGGCCCGTCGGGTACGCGCCTGAGCATGCCGGCGCCCTCGCTGGAGCCGTACCCCTCGACGAGACGGCAGCCGAACCGGTCGAGGAAGCGGTCCGCGTCCTCGGGTGAGGCCTCGGTCCCGAAGGCGTGGGTGAGCCTGTTGTCGGCGTCGTCCGGCGTCTCGGGGCGGGCCAGGACGTAGCCGATCGCCTTTCCGACGTACGTGAAGTAGGTGGCGCCGAAGTGGCGGACGTCGGGGAGGAACCCGGAGGCGGAGAACTTGCGGGTGAGGGCGACGGTGGCGCCCGCGGCGAGGGCCGGCGCCCACAGCGCCATCAGCGCGTTGCCGTGGAACAGCGGCATCGGGCAGTAGCAGGTGTCGTCGCGGGTGATGTCGTACTTGGCGCTGTTGGCGGCGCCGAGCGCGGCGAGCCTGCCCTGCGAGCAGATGGCCGCCTTCGACGTGCCGGTCGTGCCCGAGGTCAGCAGGAGCAGCATCCGGGTGGCGGCGGTCACGTCCGGTGCGGCGCGCACGGGCACCCGACCGACGTGGTCGGCGAGGTGGCTCGCGTGGTCCGGATCGTCGACGACGAGAAAGCGGTCGCGCTTCACGCCGATGTCCAGGCCGTCCAGCAGGTCCAGGCCCGCCCGGTCGGTGACGATCAGCTGGCAGTCGGTGTGACGCACTTCCCGTTCGAGTTCGGCCCCTCGGCGGGTCGGGTTGATACCGACCACGGCCGCGCCGGCGAGGGCGGCGGCGCCGAGCCAGAAGACGTACTCGGGCACGTTGTCCAGGAGTACGCCGATGTGGAACGGCCCCTCGGTGCGCAGTTCCCCGGCCCAGGCGGCGCGGGCGGCGCTCTGCGTGACCACCTCGTCCCAGGACCAGGCCCGTTCGCGGGTCAGCAGGCCCGGGTGGTCGTCTCCGGTGCGGGCGAGCAGCAGGTCGGCAATCGTCTGGTGTGGCAACGTCGGTCCCTCTCACCCGGTGGACGGGTTTCCCGATGTCGGTACGGTGACGGGGCGCTGGTGCGCCCGGCGTTCCGTGGTGGTCGTGAGGCGCCCTTCGGGCGGCGCCCGGTCCCTCCTGCCATCGGCGACGCTAGCCGCGGGTGCGGTGCCCCGGACCGGGGTGATCCCGCTGACCGGGAGGGGCAGGCGCGTGCGCCGTCGGCGGCGACGAAGGCGGCGGCGAAGGCGAAGGCGAAGGCGGCGACGGCGAAGGTCAGTCGAAGTTGGCCTGGCCGCCGTCGAGCGGCACCGTGGCACCGGTCAGGTAGCGGGCGTCCGGGCCGCACAGCATCACCACGGCGCGCCCGATGTCCTGCTCGCAGTCGCCGACGTACCCCAGCGGGATGGACGCGCAGAACTCCGCGGCCTCGTCGGGATGGGTGGCCTGCCACTTGGCGTAGGCGGGCGACACGGCGTGCGGGGCGATCGCGTTGACCCGGATTCCGTCGCGGCCCCACTCGTTGGCGGCGGCCCGGGTCAAGGTGCGCAGCGCGGACTTGGCCGCCGCGTAGGCGCCGTAGGTGCTCAGGTCCCAGCGGACCATGGCCGAGGTGACCAGGTTGACGATCACCCCACCGTTCCGTTTCAGGTACGGGTGCGCGGCCTTCATGAAGGTGAACGCCGCGAACGGCCCGCTCTCGAATCCCTTGCGGAACTGCCCGTCGTTCAGCGACAGAAGCGGGCCGTAGCAGCCTGTGTAGGCGTTGTTGACCAGGATGTCGATGCCGCCGAAGCGCTCGGCGACGGCCTCGACGACACCGGGTATGCGGTCCGTGTCGAGCACGTCGAGGACGAACGGCTCCGCCTTCGCTCCCCTGGCGCGCAGCATCTCGCAGGTGGTCTCCAGCTTGGCCGCCGTCCGCCCGAGGACGGCGACCGAGGCGCCTTCGGAGGCCAGCGCGAGAGCGATGCCCTGCCCCACGCCCTGTCCGGCGCCGCTGATGACCACGACCTTGCCGTCGAGATTCCGTACCGGCTGCCTCATCGCAACCCTCCTCTCAACTCGGTCGCGGGAGCCGCTTGTTGATGAACAGGCCCTCCGCGGTGACACAGACCCGGCCACCGGCCGTGATCTCGCCGGCCGTACGGATCCGGGAACCGTCCACCGAGACCTGCCGTCCGGTGACGGTGAGGGGCTCGAACAGCGGGGTGGGCCGCAGGTAGCGCAGGGTCAGTTCGGCGGTCATCCCGGAGGGGCCGGCCCAGTGGTTGGCCACGCCCAGGGTGTGGTCGAGGAGCAGGGCGGAGACGCCGCCGTGGACGTGCCCGGGCGGCCCCTGGTAGGGGAGGTCGAGCGTGACGGTGCCCTCGACGGAGCGGTCCTCCTTGCCGTGCAGGGACAGCGGCGGTGCGAGGGCGTTCTCCGGGCCGGTGACGGGGTCGTGCCGGGTGACGCCCTCGCCGCGCCACATCTCGGCGAGGCGTTCCTCGACGGTGGGCTCCTTCTCGGTGAGCCGGCCGGTGACGGCGTCGAGTCGCGCGGCGATCGCGGTCATGTCGGCGCCGGTGCCGTCGCCGGCGCGCAGCAGTGCGGTGAGCAGGCGGCGGGCCGCGGCGACCGCGGCGTCCACGCCGTCCGGCCGCGGTTCGGCGACCAGGCGGGGGCCGGTGGCCGGTTCGACGGTCTGCTCGACAGCCGGTGTCGTGGCTCGTTCGGTGGCTCGTCCGGTGGCTCGCGCGGTGGCTCGCTCGCCGGTCTCGTGCGCGGCGGGGACGTTCATGACCGCACCGTCGCCGTCGCGTGAGTGAGCACGGGCGCGCCGTCGCGTTCCGGGCAGGCGGCGTGCAGCAGGAGCCGCTCGGTGCCGTCGTCCGCCGGTGGTCCGTCGCGCCAGACGGACGTCGCGATCGACTCGCCGGGGACGAGCGGGCCCGCGAAGCGCACGGCGAGGCCGGTCAGGCGGGTGACGTCGCCGTCGAGGACCCCGTCGACCAGGGCCTTGGCGACCAGTCCGTAGGAGGCGAGTCCGTGCAGGATGGGCCGCTCGAAGCCGGCCGCCCGGGCGAACGCGGGGTCGGCGTGCAAGGGGTTGAGGTCGCCGTTGAGCCGGTACCACAGCGCCTGCTGGGGTGTGGTCGCGGTGGTGATTACGGTGTCGGCGGGGCGGTCGGGTGCCGTCCACCGCTCCTCGGGGCCGGGGCCGGGCCCGGAGCCGTGGCCGGTGTCCTGGCCGAAGCCGCCCTCGCCGCGGGCCCAGATGCGGGTGGTGGTGGTCCACAGGGATGCGCCGTCGGGGCCCGTGGCCGCGGATTCCAGCACGATGAGCGCGGCCTTGCCCTTGTCCCACACCTCGGCGACACGGGAGCGGAGCGTCGCGGTGCCGGACGCCGGCAGCGGCCGGTGCACCTCCAGTCCCTGGCCCGCGTGGAGTACGGCACGCAGGTCGACGTCGATGCCGGGCATCTCCATGCCCGGCGCAGGTGCCTCGCCGGCGGAGATCCCGGTGCCGGCCACCAGGGCGAAGGTGGGCAGTACGGTGAGGCCCTTCTCGTAGGTCAGGTGCGGCTCGGGGTCGGTGGCCGCGGCGGCACCGGCGCCCAGGCTCAGGTGGTACAGGAGGACGTCACGCGTGCTCCAGCGGATCTCGCGGACGGACGGGTCCGCGCGCAGCGCCTTGTCGCGGTCGATGGGCATGGTCAGCCTTTCCGGATGGGCTCGGGGTCGCGGGGCAGGCCGAGGAGGCGCTCGCCGATGATGTTCAGCTGGACCTCCGTCGTGCCGCCGGCGATGGACAGGCAACGGGAGTTGAGGAACATCCACATGGCGTCGTGGCGCTCGCCCTCCCCCGTCAGCGCCGCGCTGCCCTGCCAGTCCACGCAGGTCTCCCAGACCCGCTGCTGGTGTTCGACGCCGAGCAGTTTGGCGATGGACGCCTCCGCTCCGGGCTGCTGTCCGGAGACGGTGCGCAGGGTGGTGCGCAGGGCGAGGAGGGCGCCGGACTGGGCGTCGCAGAGGTGGCCGCCGAGGGTGGTGAGGCGTTCGTCGTCCAGGCCGTCCGAGGTGGCGGCGATCTCCAGCAGGGTCTCGGCGCCGGAGCCGACCGAGTCGTGGGAGAGCGCGACGCGCTCGTTGGCGAGGGTGGTGCGGGCCAGTTTCCAGCCGTCACCGGGGGCGCCGACGAGCAGGCCGTCGGGGACGAACACGTCGTCCAGGAACACCTCGTTGAACTCGGACTCGCCGGTGATCTGGCGCAGCGGCCGGATGTCGAGGCCCGGGCTGGTCATGTCGAGGAGGAAGTACGAGATGCCCTTGTGCTTGGGCACGGTGGTGTCGGTGCGGGCGAGCAGGACGCCCCAGTGGGCGTCGCGGGCCATGGACGTCCACACCTTCTGCCCGGTGATCCGCCAGCCGCCCTCCACCTTCTCCGCGCGCGTGCCGAGACCGGCGAGATCCGAGCCCGCGCCCGGTTCGCTGAACAGCTGGCACCAGGCGATGTCGCCGCGCAGGCTCGGGGCGAGGAACCGCTCCTGCTGGGACGGGTCGCCGTGCGCGATGAGGGTGGGCACCACCCAGCCGCCGATGATCATGTCGACGGGCGTGAGGCCGACGGCCCGGAGTTCCTCGGCGATGACGAGCTGGGTCACCGGGTCGGCGCCCTTGCCCCAGGGTGCGGGCAGGTGCGGCGCGGTGTACCCGTGGTCGGCGAGGTGGGTGAGGCGCTCCGTGCCGTCCAGGGCTGCGGCTGTCCGCAGCTCGGTGCGGATGCCCTCGCGCAGGGCCTCGGCCTCCGGCGGCAGTTCGACGCCCAGCCTGCGGCGGGTGCCGTCCAGGGCGAGGCGCGCGACGCGACGGCGCCAGTCGGCGGCCGGACCGAGGGTGATGCGCAGGGTCTGGGCCCGGCGCAGCGCGAGGTGCGCGTCGTGTTCCCAGGTGAAGCCGATGCCGCCGAGTACCTGTACGCAGTCCTTCGCGGTGACGAACGCGGCCTCGACGGCGACCGCTCCGGCGAGGGCGGCGGCCAGTGCGGCCTCCCGGGGGTCGTCGCCGACGCCTCCGGGGTCGCCCGCGCGGGCGGCGTCCCAGGCGCAGGCGCGGGCCTGTTCGGCGTGCGCGAGCATACGGGCGCAGAGGTGCTTGACACCCTGGAACTGGCCGATGGGCCGACCGAACTGCTCGCGTACCCGGGCGTAGTCGGCGGCGGCGGTCACGCAGCGGTCGGCGAGGCCGGAGGCCTCGGCGGCGAACAGGGTCGCGGCGAGGTCCCGGGGGTGCTGCGGGTCGAGATCGAGAAGGTCTGCGGCCGGGACCGGCACCGAGCGGGCGGTCACTCGGGAGGAGCGGCGGGTGAGGTCGTGGCTGCGGACGTCGCCGGTGTCCACGGCGGCGCGGGGCAGCACGAGCCAGGTGACGCGGCCCCCGTCGGCGGCCGGAAGCACGAACACGTCGGCGAGGTGGCCGCCGACGACGAGCTCGGAGGTGCCGGTGAGGGTGGCCGTGCCGTCGGCGGCGCGGGTCAGCGTGAGGGTGCCGGCGGCGAGCCCGACCGCACCGACGGCGGTACCGGCGGCGAGCGCGGCGAGGTGGGCGCGGTGTCCGGCGGTGTGCAGGACGGCCGAGGCCAGCGTCGTGGGAAGGAAGGGACCGGGGGCCATGGCACGCCCCAGCTCCTCGGTGACGACGGCGAGTTCGACGAGGCCGTACCCGGAGCCGCCCGCCTCCTCGGGCAGGTGCAGTCCGAGCAGCCCCTGCTCGGCGAGGCCGCTCCAGTGGTCGGGGAGGGTCTCCTTCTCGGCGTCGGCCGCCGAGTGGAGGGTGGTCTCGGTGATGTGCCGGGTGGCGAAGGCGCGTACGGCGTCTCGCAAGTCGCGGTGCTCCTGGGTGAGCCCGATGGTCATGACGGCTCCTCAGACGCGTTCGATGACGGTGGCGGTCGAGTGCGCCCCGCCGGCGCACATGGTGACCAGCGCGGTGGACTTGCCGGTGCGCTCCAGTTCGTGCAGGGCCTGGGTGATGAGCCTGGCCCCGGTGGAGCCGACGGCGTGGCCGAGGGCGATGGCGCCGCCGTTGACGTTGACCTTGTCCAGGTCCGCTTTGTGGACCTGGACCCAGGACAGGACGACGGAGGCGAAGGCCTCGTTGATCTCGACGAGGTCGATGTCGGCAAGGGTCATGCCGGCGGTGCGCAGTACCCGTTCGGTCGCGGCGACGGGCCCGTCCAGGTGGTAGTAGGGGTCGGAGCCGACCATGGTGGAGGCGACGATCCGGGCGCGCGGGCGCAGTCCTTCGCGGGCGGCGCGCTCCCGGCTCATGAGCAGGACGGCTGCGGCGCCGTCGCTGATCTGGGAGCTGTTGCCCGCCGTGTGGATGCCGTCGGGCAGGACCGGCTTGAGTGCGGCCAGTGCCTCGGGGGTGGTGTCGCGCAGTCCTTGGTCGCGGGTGACGAGAGCGGTCTCGCCGGTGGGCCCCTCGGAGCCGATCACGGGGGCCTCGATGCCGATGATCTGCTTCTCGAAGCGGCCTTCCGCCCAGGCCCGGGCGGCGTTGCGCTGGGAGGCGAGGCCGAGGGCGTCCGCGTCGGCCCGGGTGATGCCCCGGTGCCGTGCGATGCGCTCGGCGGCGGTGAACTGGTCCGGCATGTCCACGGACCAGCTCTCCGGCACGGGCACGCCGGTGTCGGGCGTGAGGGCCTTGCCGAGGAAGACCCGGCTCATCGACTCGACGCCGCAGCCGATGCCGGTCTCGATGGCTCCCGAGGCGATCAGACCGGCGACCAGGTGCACGGCCTGCTGGGACGATCCGCAGGCGCAGTCGATGGTGGTGCAGGCGGTGGTGTGCGGGAGTCCGGTGTGCAGCCAGGCGGTGCGGGTGACGTTGTTGGACTGCTCACCGGCCTGGGTGACACAGCCCCCGATGACCTGCTCCACGGTGTCGGGGGTGATCCCGGCGCGCTCCACGAGGCCCTTCTGGGCGAGTCCGAGGAGTTCCGCCGGGTGCAGTCCGGACAGGACACCGCGGCGCCGGCCGACCGGTGTCCGCGCGGCTTCGACGATGACGGCCTCGGTCATGGCTCTCCGTAGGGGGTGAGGGGCCGTGGGGCCCGGGACTTGCTGACGCCGGAAAAACTAGAATTCGTTCTCGAAACAGGCAAGACCCAGTCCCGCTCAGTGGCCGCCCGGAGGCACACGCGCCCTTGCGCCCCCTCAGATGTGCGACCCGCCGTCCACCCGCAACTCGGCCCCCGTGAGGTACCCCGCGTCCCGCGACGCCGCGAAGGCGATCACCCCCGCGATCTGCTCCGGTTCGGCGGCACCGAAGGGGGAACGGATCCGCCCGTAGTACGAGGCGTCCAGCTCCGGCGGCAGCACGTGCGGCCCCGCCAGCGGTGTGGCGACCGAGCCGGGCGAGACGGGCACGACGCGGATCCCGCGGTGCGCGACCTCGGCGGCCAGGGACAGCGAGAAGCCGAGCACGGCGCCCTTGGAGGCGGCGTAGGCGGTCATGTACGGGTTCCCGTGCGACGCGGCCGACGAGGCGACGTTGACGATGACGCCGGTGCGGTCCGGAAGGAGGGGCAGTGCCTCCCGGCAGAACAGGGCGGCGCCGACCGCGTTGACCGTGAAGAGCCGTTGCAGGTCGGCGACGGTCAGCCGGTCGATGGGCGTCGTGCGGTGGATGCCGGCCACGTTCACCAGTACGTCGATCGCGCCGAGTTCACCGGCGGCCGCCCGCACGCCGGCCACCACCGCGTCCTCGTCGGCGACATCGGCGACGTGGGCCGCGATCCGCCCGGGACCGGAGGCGGCGGCGACGGTCTCGGCCAGCCCCTCGCCGGACAGGTCGACGGCGAACACGGCCGCGCCCTCGGACACCAGCCGCAGCGCGGTGGCCCGCCCGATGCCGGATCCCGCCCCGGTGAGCAGGACCTTCGTGCCCTCGAAACGGTTCATGACGACTCCTCGCGGTTACGCGTACCGACGGACAGGGCGGCGGACTGTACGCCGCCGGGGCGGACGCCGCAGGCCCGGTCCCATCGACCGGGACGGGCCCTCGAACGCCCGCGACCACCCGGTTCCGGTCAGTGGGACACCCTCGGATGGCCACCGGTGTCCGCGCCTACCGTCCGGACCGTGGAGACCACGCGTCCTGAGGGGATGAGAGCAACGTGAGCGCAGTCGAGTCAGCACACGACGACGTCAGGGCCATCGAGGCGGCCGCGGCACCCACCCGCTTCGCACGCGGCTGGCACTGCCTGGGCCTCGCGGAGAAGTACAAGGACGGCAAGCCGCACTCGGTGCGGGCCTTCGGCCAGAAGCTCGTGGTGTTCCAGGCGGGCGACGGCACCCTCAACGTCCTGGACGCGTACTGCCGGCACATGGGCGGCGACCTCTCCCAGGGCACGGTCAAGGGCGACCAGGTCGCCTGTCCCTTCCACGACTGGCGCTGGGGCGGCGACGGCCGCTGCAAGCAGATCCCGTACTCCAAGCGGGTCCCACTGCGCGCCCGTACGGCGGCCTGGCCGACCCTGGACCAGGACGGCATGCTCTTCGTCTGGAACGACCCGGAGGGCAATCCCCCGCCCCCGGACGTGACCGTCCCCCGCATCGAGGGCGCCACCAGCGACGAGTGGACCGACTGGCTCTGGTACGAGACCGTGGTGGACGCCAACTGCCGCGAGGTCGTCGACAACGTCGTGGACATGGCCCACTTCTTCTACGTCCACTACTCCTTCCCGACGTACTTCAAGAACGTCTTCGAGAGTCACACCGCCACCCAGTACATGCACGGCACCGGCCGGCCCGATGCTCGCCCCCAGGAGCAGGACGGCAAACCGAAGACGACCGGCAGCGACTCGGTGGCCTCGTACCACGGTCCGTCCTTCATGATCGACGACCTCACCTACCACTACGACACCGGTGACGTGCAGTCGGTGCTGATCAACTGCCACTACCCGGTGGACGCGAACCGCTTCGTGCTCCAGTACGGCATCGTCGTCAGGCGCTCGGAGTCCCTGTCGGCCGATGCCGCCGACGAACTCGCCGCGGGAATGGCGCAGTTCATCAAGCTCGGTTTCGAGCAGGACATCGAGATCTGGAAGAACAAGACCCGCATCGACAACCCGCTGCTGTGCGAGGAGGACGGCCCCGTCTACCAGCTCCGCCGCTGGTACGAGCAGTTCTACGTCGATGCCGCCGACGTGACGCCGGAGATGACCGACCGCTTCGAGTTCGAACTGGACACCACGCGGCCCGTCGAGGCGTGGCAGAAGGAGGTCGAGGCGAACCTCGCCCGCAGGGCCGCCGCCGTCGAGAGCCGGCCGGTCTGATGTGGCTCGGCAACCGGCCCGCCAGCCGGCTCGCCCACCGGCCCGACCACCGGCTCACCGACGGGGCGCCGATGCGGCCGCTGGCCTGCGAGCGGTGTGCCGCCGAAGTCCTGGTGCGCAAGAGCAGCTGGCAGCAGACGAGCGTGCAGTGGAACGCGCGGGCCACGGCGGCCTGCGCGGAACGCGACCCGGCCGGCGGGGCCTTCGAGGGCTGCCGGTCCCTGCGGGACACGATCCGCGAGGCCGCGCTGCGCGGCACGATCGAGGTCGTGGACGGCGGTGAGCAGCCCACCGCTGTCGCCGACCGGATCCCGTAGCACCGGGTGCGGCCCCACAGCTGTCCGCCGGGACACATCCCCCGGGCCCGGCGGACGCGACGGAAAGGAGGCCGGGTACGCGCCCATCGCGTGTACCCGGCCTCCTTCCGTGTGCCACTCCCCCGCTCCGCCGCCCGCTAGCCGCGCGCCGCCACGACCCCCGCCCGGCGGCCGAAGAACGTGCCGTCGCCGAGCGACGTACCGCTCACGTATCCCTCGCCGTGGATGCCGGAGGCCGCCCGGCCCGCGGCGAACAGGCCGGGCAGGACGGCGCCGGACACGTCGAGCACGGCGCCGTCCACGGTGGTGCGCAGCCCGCCCAGGGTGAAGCCGGCGACGCCCGTCCCGGCCCCGGCGCCGGGGCGCCCGCCCTGGTGGAAGCCGGCCCTCGGGTCGACGGCCGCGAACGGCCCCTTCAACGGACGGAGCCAGCGCGGGTCCTTGTGGAAGTACGGGTCCTGCCCGCGCCCCGCGTAAGTGTTGTAGGTGGCGACGGCCGACTCCAGGGCGCCCGGCGGCATGCCGAGTTCGGCCTCCAGCTCGTCCAGGGTCTCCGACACGAACCGGGGGACGACGCCCCAGCGTTCACGCTCGGGGACCGACTCGTAGCCCTCCTCGTCGACGATCACCCAGTAGGGGGCGGGCTGGGTCAGCACGGCGGCGACGCTGAACAGGCCCGGATACACGTCCTCGTTGATGAAGCGCTGCCCGTGGCCGTTGACCAGCATGCCCCGCACGGCCAGGGCGGGCAGCGCGGTCAGGGCCAGTTCGACCGTGCCCATGCGGCGGGTGGCGGCGCCGAGCGCGGCGGCCATCCTGATGCCGCTGCCGTCGTCGAGTCCGTCGCTGACCCTGCCGTGGGCGATCAGGTGCGGGGCGTGGTCGGCGAGCATCTCCTCGTTGTCGGCGAAGCCGCCGGTGGTCACCACCACTCCCCCGCGCGCCCGGTACGCCAGGTGCTCGCCGTGCCGGCGGGCGGTGACGCCGACGACCCGGCCCGTGTCGTCCACGATCAGCGACGTGGCCAGGGTGTCGGCGTGCGCCACGGCCCCCGCGCCCTCGGCGGCGGCGACCAGCTTCTCCATCACCAGCCAGCCGCCGTAGGCCTCGGTGGCGCAGCGGTGTCCGCGCGGTGCGGGCCGGGCGATCTCGTTGTACGGCCAGGCGTTCTCACCCAGCCACATCAGGCCTTCGCGGGTGGTCGGCATCCAGGTGGGCGCGTCCCACAGGGCGGGCTCGAAGGTGAGGCCGCGGTCCACGAACCACTGGAAGTGGGCGGCGCTCCCGTCGCAGTACAGACGTAGCTTCTCCTCGTCGGCGTGCGGGCCGAGGGCCGCGCGGAGATAGCCGAACATGTCGTCCGGGCTGTCCTCGAAACCGCACGCCTTCTGCACCTCGGTCCCGCCGCCCAGGTACAGCTCGCCGCCGGAGAGCGCCGACGACCCGCCGGGGCCGCCCGCCCGCTCCAGGACCAGGACGTCGGCGCCGGCCGACGCGGCCTCGAACGCGGCGGCGGCGCCCGCACAGCCGAAGCCGACGACCAGCACGTCGGTCTCGGCGGCGTAGTGGGTGACGTCCCGGGCGCGGACGGGTGTCACCGGCCGGGATCCGCTCACGTGTCCGACCCGGACTGCGGGGCGAAGGCGGCCAGCGGCTCGGAGCCGGACCAGTCGTGGCCCCAGTAGCTGTCGGCGGTGATCTCCTCGGCGGTGTAGTGCCGCTCGTCGACGCGCATGCCCTCGCAGCCGTACTCGATGTCCCAGCCGCCGGGGGCGCGCACGTAGAAGGACACCATCTTGTCGTTGGTGTGCCGGCCCAGCGTGGAGGAGAGGGAGAAGCCCCGTCTGCCCACGTTGTCGAGGGCGCGGCCGACCGCGTCCAGGGTGTCCACCTCGACCATCAGGTGGACGAGTCCGGGCTCTCCGCTGTGCGGGGCGGGGCAGACGGCGAGGCTGTGGTGGCGCTCGTTGACGCCCATGAAGCGCACCCGGCGGGGCGGTGCGTCGGGTGACTGGCCGCCGAGCCGGATGCCGCCGCGCGGCAGGAAGCCGAGCACCTCGGTGTAGAAGGCAACCGTGTCGTCCATGGCGGTGGTGGGCAGCACGACGTGCCCCATGCCCTGACCACCGGTGACGAACCGCTGCCCGAGGCCGGTCAGTACGGGACTGTGGTCGAGGATCGGGGCGAAGAACACCTCGACGGGCACGCCGGCCGGGTCCTCGAAGGAGATGGCCTGCTCCACGCCCCGGTCGTCGGCCTCCTCCTGGCTGAGCATCTTCACGGCCGTACCGGACGCCTCGACGGCGCGGCCGACCGCGGCCAGCGCGAACTGGTCCCGTACCTCCCAGCCGACCGACAGTACCCGGTCGCCGTCGCCGGGCAGGACGACGAGCCGGGCGCGGCGCTCGTCCATCCGCAGGTACAGGCCGTCGGGGTCCGGTCCCGTGCCCTCGGCGAACCCGAGGGCGTCCACGGTGAGTTCGCGCCAGCGGTCGATGTCACGGGTCTGGACCCGGAGGTAACCGAGCCCTCGGATCTGCGTCATGTGTTCCACTTCCTCGTCCTCGGGGCTTCCTCGTCGTCGGGACTTCCTCGGAGCGGGCCTCAGATCATCGAACGCATCGGTCCCTGCGGCGGCTCGACGCCGATCTCCGTCAGGGCCGAGGCGTGGAAGACGGATCCCGGCACGTGGATGGCGTGCGCGAGGCCCGTGTGCACGTCGCGCCAGAAGCGCTGGATCGGGTTGTCCAGGCGCATCGCGTTGCCGCCGGAGCGGGCGACGATCTCGTCGACCGCGCGGACCGCCCGCCAGGCGGCGGCGGCCTGGGTGCGCCGGCCGACCGCCCGCCGCTCGAAGGTGATCTCCTGTCCGGCGGCGACCGTGTCGTACATCTGGCAGACGTTGTCCAGCAGCGCGGAGCGGGAGGCCGCGATCTCGGCCGCCGCGTCACCGACGGCGTAGAGGACGTACGGGTCGTCCCGCACGGCCTGGCCGGTGATCTGGACGCGGTCGCGCTGGTAGGCGAGGTGGTGGGCGAGGGCGCCCTCGCACATGCCGATCACGGCGGAGGTGATGCCCAGCGGGAAGGCGGCGGAGAACGGCAGCCGGTAGGCGGGGTTGGTCAGCCCGGACTCGGTGGCCAGGGAGCCGTCCACGACCTTCGCGTACTCGATGACCCGGTGGGCGGGCACGAAGGCGTCCTCGACGACGACGTCCTTGCTGCCGGTGCCGCGCAGTCCGACGACGTCCCAGGAGTCCTCGACGATCGTGTAGTCGGCGCGCGGGAGGATGACGTGCACCGACTGGGGAGGGCTGAGCCGGTTGCCGTCGGGGTCGGTGAGGAAACCGCCGAGGAAGATCCACTCGCAGTGGTCGGTGCCGGAGGAGAACTGCCAGCGGCCGTTGAAGAGGTAGCCGCCGTCGACGGGCCGCAGCAGGCCCATCGGCGCGTACGGCGAGGCGATCCAGGTGTCGGGGTCCTCGCCCCAGACCTCCTCCTGGACCCGGGGGTCGGCCATCGCCATCTCCCACGGGTGGACACCGACGACGCCCGCGACCCAGCCGGTGGCGCCGTCGCAGGCGGCGATCCGCATCACGGTCTCGGCGAACTCGCGCGGGTGCAGTTCGAGACCGCCGTAGGTCTTCGGCTGGAGCATGCGGATCGCGCCGACGTCCCGCATGATCTTGACGGCCTGGTCGTCGAGCCTGCCGAGCGCTTCGTTGGCGGGGCCGAGCGCGCTGATCTCGTCTGCGCGCGCCTCGACGGCCTCGAGTACGGGATTGGACATGGCTCTTCTCACTTCCCCGGGGAGGTCTGTGCGGTGGTGCGGCCCTTGGCCGCCAGAGCGACCGCGATCTCGATGAGCTGGTCCTCCTGGCCGCCGACGAGCTTGCGACGGCCCGCCTCGAGCAGGATCTCGGCGCCGGAGACCCGGTACTTGCCGGCCTGGCGGGCGGCGTGCTTCAGGAAGCTGGAGTAGACACCGGCGTAGCCCATGGTCAGCGACATGCGGTCGAGCAGGCACTCGCCGTCCATGACGGGCCGTACCACGTCCTCCGCCGCGTCGATGATCTTCAGTACGTCGATGCCGGTACGGATGCCCAGGCGTTCGGCGACCGCGGCGAACCCCTCGACGGGGGTGTTGCCCGCGCCCGCGCCGAACCGGCGGGTCGATCCGTCGATCTGGGTGGCGCCGGCGCGCACGGCGAGGACCGAGTTGGCGACGCCGAGGCCCAGGTTCTCGTGGCCGTGGAAACCGACCTGGGCGTCGTCGCCGAGTTCGGCGACCAGGGCGGCGACGCGATCGCCGGCCTCCTCCATGACGAGGGCGCCGGCGGAGTCGACGACGTAGACGCACTGGCAGCCGGCGTCGGCCATGATCCGCGCCTGCCGGGCCAGCTCCCCGGGCGGGCTGCTGTGCGACATCATCAGGAACCCGACGGTCTCCAGGCCCAGTTCTCGGGCGAGTCCGAAGTGCTGGACGGCGATGTCGGCCTCGGTGCAGTGGGTGGCGATACGGCAGATCGAGGCTCCGTTGTCGGCGGCCTCGCGGATGTCGTCCTGGAGGCCGAGGCCGGGCAGCATCAGGAAGGCGATCCTCGCCCGCCGGGCGGTCTTCACGGCGGCCTTGATGAGTTCCTGCTCGGGGGTGTGGCTGAAGCCGTAGTTGAAGGAGGACCCGCCGAGGCCGTCGCCGTGCGTGACCTCGATGACCGGCACGCCCGCGTCGTCGAGGGCGGCCACGATCGAGGTGACGTGGTCGACGGTGAACTGGTGCTGCTTGGCGTGCGATCCGTCCCTGAGGGACGAGTCGGTGACGCGGATGTCCAGGTCGGTGCTGTAGGGCATGGCTCGTGTACTCCTCGGTGAGCGGGTCTCAGGCGCCGGCGCGGCGGGCGGTGATCCGCTGGGCGAAGCCCTCGCCGACCTTGGTGGCGGCGGCGGTCATGATGTCGAGGTTTCCGGAGTACGGCGGCAGGAAGTCGCCCGCGCCCTCCACCTCGACGAACACCGCCACGCGCGCGAGTCCGCCGCTGACCGCGGTCGGCTCGTCGAACTGCGGCTCGGTGCGCAGCCGGTAGCCGGGCACGTAGGAGGCGACCCGGGCGACGGTGTCGTGGATCGACGCGGTGACGGCGACGCGGTCGGCGTCGGCGGGGATCGCGCAGAAGACGGTGTCCTGCATGAGCATCGGCGGCTCGGCCGGGTTGAGGATGATGATGGCCTTGCCCCTGGCGGCTCCGCCGATGGTCTCGATGCCCCGGCCGGTGGTGAGGGTGAACTCGTCGATGTTGGCGCGGGTGCCGGGCCCGGCGGACGGTGAGGCGACACTGGCGACGATTTCCGCGTAGGAGACGTCGGTGACCCGCGAGACGGCGTGCACCATCGGGATGGTGGCCTGTCCGCCGCAGGTGATGAGGGAGACGTTCGGCGCGTCCAGGTGGTCGCCGAGGTTGACGGCGGGTACGACGGCGGGGCCGATGGCGGCCGGGGTCAGGTCGATGGCCTGGATGCCGAGTTCCGCGTACTTGGGTGCGTTGGCCCTGTGCACGTAGGCGGAGGTGGCCTCGAAGACGAGGTCCGGCCGCTCGGCGCCGGCCAGCAGGGCGTCCACTCCGTCGGCACTGGTGTGCAGGCCCTGGTCGGCGGCGCGCTTGAGGCCGGGGCTCTGCTCGTCGATGCCGGTCATCCAGCGCGGCTCGATGACCTCCGAGCGCAGGAGCTTGTACATCAGGTCGGTGCCGATGTTGCCGGAGCCGACGATCGCGGCGGTCGCCTTGGTCACTGTTCTCGAACCTCATCCGAATCGAGGGAGGGGGCGGGAAGGGAGGGCGGGGAGGGAGGGCGGTCAGCCGTCGTAGGTGACCCTCAGCCGGTCGCTGACCGGGCGCGCCTGGCAGGCGAGGACGAGTCCGTCGGCGAGGTCCTGGGCGTCGAGGACCTCGTTGCGTTCCATGGCCACCTCGCCCTCCACGAGGACGCAGGCACAGGCGCTGCAGGCGCCCTCCCGGCAGGAGTAGGGCGCGTCGAGCCCGGCTTCCAGGAGCACGTCGAGGAGTGGTCTGCCCCGGGGCCAGTCGACGGTGCGGCGGACGCCGTCCAGCTCCACCTCGGCCGTGCTGACGGGACCGGCGGTGTGCGGTTCGGACCCGGTCTCGCTCGCGGGCCCGCTCTCCGACCCGCTCTCGGGCCCGCTCTCCGGCGGCGCGAACGGGTCGCCGGTCAGCGAGGTGAACCGCTCGACCGTGACGCGGTGCGAGGGCACACCCAGGTCGGTGAGAGCGCCCGTGGCGAGGTCCATGAACGGGCCGGGCCCGCAGACGAAGGCGGGTCGACCGGCGTACGGCCCGGCGAGGGCGCGCAGACCGGATGCCGTGGGCCGGCCCTGGACGGACTCCAGCCAGTGCAGCACGGTCAGCCGGTCACCGTACTCCCTGGCCAGCGCGGCCAGTTCGTCGCGGAAGATCACGGACCGCTCGTCACGGTTGGCGTAGACGAGGGTGACCGAGCCGGTCCCGGCGTGCAGCGCGGAGGTGAGGATCGACATCACCGGGGTGACGCCGCTGCCGGCGGCGAACAGCAGGAAGTCGCCGTCGAGGGAGTCTGGGGTGAAGGTGCCCGCGGGACGCAGCACCTGGAGGGTGTCTCCCTCGGTGACGTGGTCGCAGATCCAGTGGGAGGCGTAGCCACCGGCGGTGCGCTTGACGGTGACCTTCGGCAGTTCGTCGCGCATCGGGGAGCTGCACAGCGAGTAGCAGCGTGCGGCCCCGCCGGGGCGCTCGGAGGGCACCCGGACGGTGAGGAACTGGCCCGGACGGTAGGTGAACCGCTCCCGGTCCTCCTCGGCGGGCTCCAGGACCAGCGAGTGCGCGTCGTCCGTCTCTCTGATCACCTTGACGACTCGTACGGTCAGCGGCCCGGGGGTCATGGCGCGTCCCCGGCGACGACGGACTCGGTGCGGGCGGCGGCCGCGTGCCGGGCGGCGATGTAGCCGAACACGATGGACGGGCCGATGGTGGCGCCGGGGCCCGCGTACTCGTTCGCCATCACGGACGCCGAGGTGTTGCCCGTGGCGTACAGCCCGTCGATGGCCGAGCCGTCCTCGCGCAGGACGCGGCTGTGCTCGTCGCAGACGAGGCCGCCCTTGGTGCCGAGGTCGCCGACCTCGATGCGGATGGCGTAGTAGGGGGCCTTGTCGATCTCGTCGAGGTTGGGGTTCTTCAGGGTGGGGTCGCCGTAGTAGCGGTCGTAGGCGCTGTCGCCGCGGCCGAAGTCGGCGTCCTCGCCGGCCCTGGCGAAGCGGTTGAAGCGGGCCACGGTGTCGGCCAGCGTGTCGCGAGGCACTCCGATCCTGCCCGCGAGTTCCTCGATGCTGTCCGCCCGGTGCACGATGCCGTTGTCGTAGAACGCCTTCGGGAACGGCAGACCGGGCAGGACCTGGGCGAAGGGGTAGCGGGCGCGGGCCTTGGCGTCCATCACGAACCAGGCGGGGACGTGTCCGCCGGCGAGCTGGTCGTGGACGAAGTTGACGTACGGCGAGGACTCGTTGGTGAAGCGCCTGCCGTCCCCGGAGACGATCACCGACGGCGGGATGCACCGCTCGGAGACCAGGGGGATCGTCGCCCCGGACGGGTGGTGCACGGACGGCATCCACCAGGCGTCGTCCATGAAGTCGACGGCGGCTCCGAGCGCCTGGCCGGCCGTGATGCCGTCGCCGACGTTCTCGACCGCGCCGGCGCTGTGGTTGTCCCGGCCGCCCTCGGGCAGGTACTTCTCGCGCATCTTCGTGTTGTGGTCGAAGCCGCCGGTGGCGAGGAGCACGCCGTGCCGGGCGCCGACGCGTACGGTGCGGCCGTCTCGGGTGACGACGACGCCGGTGACCCTGCCGTCGTCGTCCACGACGAGTCCGGTCATCGGGCTGCGCAGCCAGACCGGTACGCCCGCGTCCTTCAGCGCCATGCGCATGCGGGCCACCAGGGCCCGGCCGCCGGTGGCCATGTGGCGGCGGCGGACCACGTTGGACGAGACCCGCCAGGCGGCGACGACCGAGGCCCAGCGTCCGCGCCAGGTCCGCTTGACCATGGCGAGGTCCCGGTAGTCCTTGGCGGTGATCCACAGGCCGAGGGGGCCCTTGAGGCTGTTGGGCCGCTGGTACTTCTCGTCCGCGCCGAGCTTGCGGGTGTCGAAGGGCAGCGCCTCGACGGACCGGCCGAGCGGGCGTCCGCCCTCGTACTCGGGGTGGTAGTCGGCGTATCCCCTGACCCAGAAGAAGCGCATCCAGCGGTTTTTGCCGAGCAGTTCCATGGCGGCCGGTCCCCGGTCGACGTACGCGTCGAGCCGGGCGTCCGGTACCCGGCCCTCGGTGAGCCGGTCGAGGTAGCGGCGGACGGAGTCGCGGCTGTCGTCGTGGCCCCTGGCGCGCAGGGTGGGGTTGTTGGGGATCCAAATGCCGCCGCCGGAGATGCCGGTCGTGCCGCCGTACATCGCGCCCTTCTCGACCACGACGGCGGACAGGCCTCCGTCGGCCGCGGTCAGTGCGGCGGCCATGCCGCCACCGCCGCTGCCCACCACGACGAAGTCGAACTCCTCGTCCCAGGCCGACCCGTCCCTCTGCCCGTTCCCGCCCTGCCGGGCGCCGGCGCTCATGCCGCGTCCTTGCGGGTGAGGAAGGCGAGGACCGCGCTCTCCCAGGCGGCCTTCTGCTCGATCATCACCCAGTGCCCGCAGTCGGGGAAGACGTGCAGCTCCGCGTCCGGGATGGTGCGCATCGGCAGGATCGCCATGTCGACCGGGCTGACCCGGTCGTCGCGGCCCCAGGTGAGCAGGGTCTTCGCCCGCAGCCGGTGCAGCATCGCCCAGTACGGCGCCTCGTCGGAGGCGGCCGCGGCGGCGGCCCGGGCCGCGAAGGCCTCGCTGCCGTACATCATGCGGGCACTGGCGAGGGTCTCCGGGTCGGTGGCGTGCGCCCAGCGCTCCTCGATGAGCTCCTCGGTCACCAGTGACCGGTCGTACACCATGGAGTCGAGCCAGCGCACGAGGCCCTCGCGGGAGGGTGCGTCGGTGAACTCGGTGAGAAGGTTGATGCCTTCGCCGGGCCCGGGGCTGAACAGGTTCCGGCCGATGCCTCCGATCGTCACCAGGCGGCGCGCCCGGTCGGGGTGGTGGAGCGCGAACCGGGTGGCGACGATGCCGCCCATCGAGTTGCCGATGACGTCGACCTGCTGGAGGCCGAGCCCGTCCAGGAACCGGGTCACGGACGAGGCCGCGGTCGCCATGGGGTGCCCCTCGGCGGGGTCACTGACCCCGAACCCGGGGAACTCCAGCACGAGACAGCGGAAGTGCTCGGCGAACGTGGCCAGGTTGTCGCGGTAGTTGCGCCAGCCGGTGACCCCGGGCCCCGAGCCGTGCAACAGCAGCAGGGGCGGACCGTCGCCCGCCTCGTGATAGCGCAAGACGCCCTGGTCGGTCGCGAGTTCACGCAGTGTGGAGTCGTGGCTCAGCTCCGTCATCATCCCTGCCCTCGGTTGACCTCGGTGGTCGGTGGTCCTGGTGACCGGCGGCTTCGGGTGGCCGCCGGCTGCGGGCGGCCACGGGTGCCGTGTGATCGGTTCCTGGACGGTAGTCACGGCGTGCGGGGCCACGCGGTGGGCGTCTCGGTCAGCGGGACGCACGCCAGGACGGCAATGCCGGCGCGGTCGGCGGGTTCGGGCCCGCGGGCGGTTCCACTCATCGGGAACGGGCACCCGGTGCGATCGGCCGGTGTCCTAGCTTCGGCCCCCTGCCCGCTCCCGGGCACATCACCGCACCGTCCCCCTCGAGGTGAATCCGATGACCGCAGAGTCCCTGTCCCCGCCCGAGGCAGCCGAGGAGACCGAGCCGACGCCCCTGCGGATGCGGAGTGTCATGGGGTCGTTCGCGTCCGGGGTGACCGTGGTGACGGGACTCGGCCGCGACGGTGCTCCGGTCGGTTTCGCCTGCCAGTCGTTCGCGTCCGTCTCCCTGGAACCGGCCCTGGTCCTGTTCTGCGCCGATCACCGGGGACGCGCGTGGCCGAGGATCAGGGAGTCGGGGCGGTTCACCGTGAACATCCTGGCCGCCGAACAGGCGGATCTGTGCGGCCGGTTCGGGTCGAGCAGGGGCCGCAAGTACGAGGGCCTGCACTGGGAGCTGTCCCGGTGGGGGACGCCGTCGCTGCCCGGCGTCCTGACCCGGGTGCACGCCGACGTGTACGACGTGCACGGTGCGGGCGATCACGATGTGGTGGTCGGCCGGGTCCTCGCCCTGGAGACCGTCGCCGACCGGGAGCCGATGCTCTTCTTCCGCGGCGGCTTCGGCGTCGAGAGTCCGGCGGCGGCGGTCTCGGCTCCCGACGTGTGGGGGTGGGGCGACCACTGGGGATGACCGGACCGTGCCGGCGACCCGGTGGCCGACACCGTCCCGGCGACCCGGTGGCCGGCACCGTCCCGGCGGCCCGGTGGTCGGGGCCGTCCCGGCAGCCGGGTGGGCGCCGGCTTCGGTCCCGTCCGGGCCACGAGAACCGCTCCGGGCGTCCGCCGGCACCGCTACTGCCAGTCGCCGTACTGCCCCGTGGCGAGCAGGCGGTCCATGGCCTGCGGGGACCACGTCTCCTCCGGCACGGCCGCGGTGCGACGCTCCACCCTGACCGGCATCTCCCTACGGGGAAACAACTCCTGGGAAACCTGCCGTGCCGCGTCCACCACCAGCGGGGCCGCCTTCTCCAGCGGTGACCAGGCGTCCCCCGCCAGGGAGATCGCGGCGACCGGCCCGTCGGGGCCCCGGACCGCCGTGGCGGCGCACGCGATGTCGGGGAAACACTCGCCGCGCTCGAAGGCGAGCCCGTGCCGGCGCCTGATGCGGTTGAGTTCCTGGTGCAGTGTGCCGAGGTCGCAGATCGTGTGCTGGGTCAGTCGGCCGATGGACTCGCCCGCCCTGGCCTCGACGTCCTCCGGTTCGAGCCAGGCGAGCATGGCTTTGCCGAGCGCCGTCGAGTGCGCCGGTGCCCGGCCTCCGACGCGGGACGGGACGGTCGCGGCGAACCGGCCTCCGACCTTGTCGAGGTAGTAGACCTCCGCCCCGTCCAGGACGGCCAGGTGAACGACGAGGCCGGTCCGGATCTGCAGTTGGTGCAGCCGGGCGGCGGCGACCTCGCGGATCCTGCTGTGCGCCCCGTCCCCCCCACCGAACCCGAGAGCGCGGCGCCCGAGTCCGTAGCCCATGCCGGTGTGTTCGAGCCAGCGCAGCCGCACCAGTTGATCCAGTATCCGGTGTGCGGTCGACCTGGGCAGCCGAGTGCACCGGGCCACTTCCTCGAGGGACAGCCGGGCAGTACGGCCCTCGAACAGATCCATGATGAGCGTCACCCGCTCGACCATCGATGGCGGCAACTCTCGACGGGCCGGCGCGTGCGCGGTGGGAAGGCCATCGACAACCGTCATGGGAGCCTCCAGTCACAGACTGAAATGAATTCTTGTTTTCCGGAATCTAACAGCGCACCGAAGGCAGGAGAAGAGCTGCGCACCGGCTCTTTCGAAGCGGGACGGCCCGGCCGCCCGGCCCAGGGCTCACCCATCGCGGCGGCGGTATTGGCAGGAGATCGGGCGCGGGCCCGGATCAGGCCAGCAGCTCCCGTGCGATGGCCCGGGCTTCCGTGAGCAGGCTCCGGCCATGGACCCCGTGGTGGGCGAAGGCGCCCTCGAGGAGGAGGAAGAGGTGGCGGGCGAGACGGTGGGGGCCGTCGGCGGCGGGACGGTCCTCGGCGATCAACTCACCCAGGCGCCGTTCGACAGCGCCCTTGTGCGCACGGATCACGGCGAAGGCTGGGTGCTCCACGGGCAGTTCGGCGGCCGCGTTGAGGAAGGCGCAGCCGCGGGTGCTGGTCAGGGCGTCCTCGGTGTAGACGTCGAAGAGAGTCAGGGCGCGAGGCGCCGGGGCGCCGGCCAGGCGTTCTTCGAGACGCTGCCACCAGTCCGTGTGACGTCGCCGGAGGTAGGCGACGACCAGGGCGTCCTTGGAACCGAAGTTGTTGTAGAGGGTGCGTTTGGTCACGCCGGACTCGGCGGCGATCATGTCGACGCCGACGGCGTGGATGCCGTGCTCGTAGAACAGCCGGGACGCCGTCGCGAGGACGAGACGGGCGCGCGGGGTGAGCCCCGGGGCCTCCACGAAGTGCGGGGCCCCGGTGGCACGGGAGGCGTCACGGCGGTCCGCCGACCGGCTTCGGTGCTGCTCCACGCCCTGCCTCCGCACTCCGCCGTTTTGACTTCCACTGATCCGTATACCTAGCCTGCCAGGCGAATTACACAGACCAGTGTAGCCAGGTGGCGTCGAGTGCGCTCCGCCACCGACAGTGCGAGGCCGAGTGCTCGGGGGCGGGGTACGGCCGGGCCCGCACGGCTGCCGAGCGAAGGGAATACGTGTGGCCGCCCAGTCCGCAACGAAGCCGGGAGCGAATCCCGTCACCGCAGCCTGGCGAAGCCTGAGCAAGCCGGTGTTCCTGCCGGCTCTGGCGATCATCGTCGCCGCGCTGGCCTTCGCCACGTGGTACGGGTCCGCATACGGAGCGGACGCGCAGAGCGCCTTCACCGAGCTGCGGGACGGTATCGGCCGGACCATCGGCTGGTGGTACGTCCTACTGGTCACCGTGTTCGTGGTGTTCGCCTTCTGGGTGGCGTGCTCACGGGCGGGCGCCATCCGCCTCGGCCGGGACGACGAGCGCCCCGTGTTCTCCCGGTTCGCCTGGTTCGCCATGCTGTTCTCGGCGGGCATGGGCATCGGGCTCGTCTTCTGGGGGGTGGCCGAGCCGCTGACCCACATGATGTCGCCGCCGGAGATCGCCGGTGTGGAACCGGGCTCCGCCGAGGCCGGCCGTTTCGCGATCGGCGCCGCCCTGTTCCACTGGGGCCTGCACGCCTGGGCCATCTACGCCGTCGTCGGCCTGGGCCTCGCCTACATGTCCTTCCGTCGTGGTCGCCCGCTGTCGATCCGCTGGCTGCTGGAGCCGGTCTTCGGCCGCAAGCTGATCGAGTCCTGGGTCGGCCACGCCATCGACGTCTTCGCCATCGTCGGCACCGTCTTCGGCGTCGCCACCTCGCTCGGCCAGGGCGTGCTGCAGATGCAGGCCGGCCTCGCCCACCTGGGCTGGTTCCAGCCCTCCAAGGGACTGCTGCTGGTCCTCGTCGTGATCGTCACCGTGGCCGGCACCATCTCCGTCGTCACCGGTCTCGACAAGGGCGTGCGCCGGCTGTCCAACGCCAACATGAGCCTCGCCGCCCTGCTGGCTATCGCCGTCCTGCTGATCGGCCCGACGGCCTTCCTCTTCCAGTCCTTCGTACAGAACTCCGGCGAATACCTGCAGACCCTGCCGAAGCTCGCCCTGGTCACCGGCGCGGGCGCGGACGACGGCTGGACCCTCGGCTGGACCCTGTTCAATCAGGCGTGGTTCCTGAGCTGGGCACCGTTCGTCGGCATGTTCATCGCCCGCATCTCGCGCGGCCGCACCATCCGCGAGTTCATCTTCGGGGTCATGCTGGCCCCCACCCTGATCGCCGTCGTCTGGTTCACGGTCTTCGGCAGCACCGGCATCCTGGAACAGCTCAAGAACGGCTCGATGGTCGGCGAGGGCGGCTCGGTCGACACCAACACCACTCTCTTCACCCTGTTCGAGCAGCTGACCGGCGGGTCCGGCATGGCCGTCGTCCTCTCCGTGGTCGCACTCCTGGTGATCACCCTCTTCTTCGTCACCTCCTCCGACTCGTGCGCGCTGGTCATCGACGTCCTCTCACACGGCGGCAGCACCGAGACCCCGCGAACGACACGTGTGTTCTGGGCCGTGATGATCGGTGTCGCCGGCGCGCTGCTGCTCCTCGCGGGCGGCGAAGCGGCCCTGACCGTGCTCCAGGTCAGCTCCATCGCCAGCGCCGCTCCCCTCTCGGTCGTCTACGCCCTCGCCGTCGTCTCGATGGTCCGGATGTTCCGCCACGAGATCGCGATCATGCCGCGCTTCGTCCGCGTCCACCCAAAGGCCAGCCCCACAGCGCTCGTCTCGGCCGCCCGCGAGAAGGTCCGGGGCGAGGACGCCCGAAGCGAGGACACTCGAAGCGAGGACTCCCCTGGCGAGGAGGACCTGGAGCGTGACCTGCGCGCGCTGCTGCGTGCCTGGCACGACGGCGAAGGAGCGGGAACAGCGGGAGAGACCGGAGGAGCGGGACGAACCGGTGGGTCGGAAGGAGCGGCCACCCGGCGACGGCCCGTCGCCGCCCCGGACGGGACACCATCGCCGGCCCCGACGCCCACGGCCGTCCTGGACCAGTCCGCGGGGGCCTTCGCCCCTCCCGCCGCGCCGGCCGCCGTCGACGCCTCCCCCGACCGTCCGGTCCGTGTCCTCACCGTCCTGGACGTCCCCGCCTACGCCACCACCGTGGACACCGCCACGGGTGCCGTCGAATGGGACGAGACGGCGATGCCCGGTGATCCGATCGAGGGCGAGGTCTTCGACACCCCCGAGTTCGCGTCCTCCGCGGCCGGGGTGGAGGAGCGCACGGCCCGGCTGCTGCGCGTTGCCGCCGCCGGTGACGGCCCGGCCGACTGACCCACCCGGACCCGATTCCCGCGCGCCCACCGGCCCCCACCACAAGGCCGACGCGCAGCCCGAAGGCGCCTCCTCCTCAGGGGGCGCCTTCGCCGGTTCGGCGGGCGAGAAGGCATGCCAAGCCGCTCCACGAGCGCTGCGCGACATCCGGCTCGCCGGCCCTGATCCGCAAGGCCGGACGCCGCCGGCTGATCAGCCTGATACGCCCGAAGGCTCGGCTGACGGCCGAGCGGCTGGTCGAGGACATCTTCACCGCGATCGACGAGCAGACCGTAGTCGTCCCCGGCACGGACGCAGCCGCCCACCTCGCCCCCATGGGTTGACGAAACCCACAGGGCCCCCGAGACCCTGGGCATCACGTCACGTGGCAATGCGTGTGGGACTACGCGGGATCCAGCACGGGCCTCGCGGGGAGCCCGCCGTTCTTCTCGCAGCGCAGTTCCTTGGCCATGGCCAGGGAGAAGGAGTGGGCCACGGTCGCGTAGGCGTCCTTCAACGCCTCAACGTCGCCCTCGGGCTCCGCCGGCATACCCCAGCGCTCCACGCCGATGGCGACGTGAGCCGCGTTCGTCGAGTTGGGAAACCTGTCGCTCCG
This sequence comes from Streptomyces marokkonensis, assembly GCF_039539045.1. Classification (NCBI taxonomy): domain Bacteria; kingdom Bacillati; phylum Actinomycetota; class Actinomycetes; order Kitasatosporales; family Streptomycetaceae; genus Streptomyces; species Streptomyces marokkonensis. The sequence goes on along the minus strand of NZ_BAABCQ010000026.1, from coordinate 4,039 downwards.
GCACGCGAACAGGACCGACGCCCTGTTCGCCGCCGCCAGAGTCTCCTCCCCCATCGGCAGCACGGTGAAAGCCGAGGCCGGAGTTCCCGTCGTGTCGCCGTCATCCAGCCCCCAGGTGACTCGGACCGCGAAATCCGGCGTACCGTCGGCCGTGTAGATGCGGCAGACGTCGTCGCGCCCCCCGGTGGGGGCCGGAAACGCCTCGACGAGGTCCGTCGCGGCCCGCGCGACGGTGGACTTCTCCGCCGTCGTCCCGAACCGCGACGTCCCTGTGATCACCTTCAACGCCTTGGACGCCTGGGCGGACACGGCGTCGCCACCGCACAGTTGCGTCCCCACCACAGCCTTGTCGGCCGCCTCCTCGTCTCCGTCCCCACCACAACCGGTGGCCCCGAGACACAACACCCCGGCCACCGTCGTGGCGAGGAGCCCAACGCGCACCGGCCTACGATTGATCACTATCCGCATCCTTACGTGTCCTCGGCCGCCGGCCTCAGCCGGTCTCCGGGCGGTTGCCCTGCTGGTTCTCCCGGTCGTTGCCGACCCCGTAGCCGATCAACATCGATTCGCGAAGGTCCTGCGCGAACGTACTGTTCCGGGGATCCGGGACGTGCCGCTGCAGAAACTCCTCCATCGGTGCCTCGGCCAGGACCTCACCGGCGGAGAAGACCGCCAGTCTCTCCTCGTCGGAGAGCTCCTCCACCTTCTCCTTGTGCTCGTCCACCGATTGGCCGGAGATGTCGCCGACCATCTGGCCGATGAACTGCTCCGCGGCACCACCGGCGGTATCGGTCGCCAGCGGGACGAGCACCGCGGCCGCGCCCACGGCCGCGGTCGCGGGCAGGAAGGCGACGCCCGCCGCGATGCCAGCCGCGGCCCCGAACTCGACCCAGCCCGCCCGCTCGGCGACCGCCTTCTCGTAGTCCTCGTGGGTCTTCAGGTTCGTCGCCTCCACCTGGTCGGCCCGGGACTGGTCGAGCATGCCCTGCACCTCGGCGCCTACGCGCACGGTCGCCCTGGCCCTGGCCTCGACCTCCTCGGTGATCCTGCCGTCCGGGCCCACTGCCCCTTCCAGCGCGCTGCGGGTGTAGACCTGTTCCGCGGTCGAGACCGTCGCGTAGGCGTCCGGGTGCTGGCCGAGGGTGCTGAGGAAGCCCCGGACGACGCTCCGCCCGTTCCCGTCCACCGTGTCCGCGAAGTCGAGGTGCCCGTCCGGGTTCCTGCCCGGCGCGAACACGCTGTTCGGATCGTTCTTGGCCAGCGCCCAGTTGATGTCGTCGATGTAGCCGGCGCCCATGACGCCCAGGCTGTCGGCCATCGCCTCGTGGCGCTCCTTGAGGAGACCCGGGTCATCGGCGTACTTCTCCATGACCTTCTGCATGACCGCGGCGTTGTCCTCGTCCCGCACCACGCCGGCGTCCGGGTGCCCCGCCGGATAACCGAGGGTCGCGGCCTCCAGGGCGTGGCCGAGGGCATCGGGCATGTGGTCGAGCGACGCCTCGAGCTCCTTCGGGTCGAGCGAGTTGACGTCGGCGAAGGACTCCCACTTCTCGTGGGTGAAGAAGTCGAGGTAGTTGTCGATCACCTCGCCGCCCTTGTCCTTGCCGAGGTCGGCCGTGGCGTCGTGGTTGACCGTACCGTCCTCGTTGTACGCGGTCGGGGGGTCGGCGAAGAACTTCTTCGCCGCTTCCGGACTGTTGCCGAGCGCCTCCAGCATGGCGGTGGCCGGGTCGTACCCGGCGCCGTTCACTCCCGAGGGGTTGTAGGGGTTCTTGAGCCAACTGTTCACCATCTTGGTCTCGGCGAACAGGCCTGGGTCCTTCTGGTGCAGTTGCGCCACGTGTTCGGCGATCGGGTTGAGGAACTTCGCGTCGTAGTTCCCGTACCGCATGATCCCGCCGAGCAGCTGGTATCCGAACGGCCCGCCGGCATCGTGCTTGGACAGCGCAATGTGCTCCGCACCCAACTTGCGGAGCTCTGGGCCCCACTTGTCGGTGAACTCCTTGTCGTGGGAGGCGGTGGCCAGGTTGAGGCCGAGGTTCTTCTGAAGCTCCTGGACGTCCTTGAGGCGCTCGGAGTCGACCTTGCCGTACTCCTGCGTGTCCATGGCGAGCTGGCCGAAGAACGCGAGCGACTTCTCGGGGCCGAGCTTCTCGTAGAAGTTCTTGGCGAACTCCTTTGACGAACCGTTGTCCTTCAGCAGTTCGTTGAGCTGCTGAAGTTCCTTGTGCGTGAGGTCCCCGCCCCTGGCCGCCAGGGCGGCGGCACGGGCGGCCTCCTCCTGGTCCAGCTTCGTGTACGTGGGAGCGCCGAAGTCCTTGCGGTCGGTGACGTTGGCCTCAAGGGTGTTCTTGAGGGCGACGTCGGTGTCGTTGCAGTTGTCGACGATGAGGTCGATCCTCTTCTGCCACGACTCGATGTTCTTCTTCTCCTCCTGGAGGAGGTCGCTGTAATCGGGGTCGTGCCGCGCCGCGGGGATCTCCGACAACGGCTTCCGCGCCGAGACCTTGCCCTTGCCGTCCACGCGGATGCCGGCCGCGGGCCCCTCGTGGTCCCGGATGTTGACCAGGTCGTCCTTGGCCTTCTTGATGGCCGCGTAGCCCTCTTCCAGGATCCGCTTCACACCCTCGGCCTCGGCCGCGGCGTCCGTGAACTCCTTGACCGTCTTACCGACGAACGCCTTGGTGACCCCTGCGTTGACGCCCTCCCAGGCCGCCTTGCCCGCCTTGGCCTTCATCCCGTCGGCGGCGTCGGTGGCGAGCTCGTCCAGCTTCCCCGCCATTTTCGACCAGTCGTCGGCGGCGGCCTTCAGCTTCGCCACCGGGGCGTCGATGATGTCCTCGTACGTCAGCATGCTGCGCGCTCCCCCGAGCCCTATTTCATGTATTCCGTGAGCACGGAGATCCGGGTCAGATCTCCCTCGACCTTCGCCTCGTCCTTGGCGTGCCGGGCCTTGCTGTAATCGAGGTGATTCGAAATCTGCGCGCAGGCGTCCAGCAGCGTCTTCAGATGGGTCTGCCAGAAGTCGTGCACCTTCAGCACGGCCGAACCGCTCACGAAGTTCCCGTTGGTCAGCGCCGTCGCCGCGTCGAACGTGGAGGCACGGGCGATGTCGCCCTCCTTCCCCAGCCGACCCAGCAGGTCGTACGCGTCATTGCCGATAGCGCCGAGGTCGTCCCGGTTGACCACCAGGTCCCTCCCACCACCGCCTCCGCCGCCTTCGGCCGGGATGCTGTTGATCCGCATGGCAGTCCGCTCGGCCGCCGCCGCGCGCAGTTCGGCCCATTCCTGCTCGAACGTCACGAATTCCCCCAAGTCCATCTGGGCAGGCCACTCCACCGTGCTCCCGCGGCCACCGACCTGATCACCCGTCTCTTGTATCACCATCTCCCCGGGTGTGGCTGGCAGTTGGCGCCCCGGCGCCCGGACGACAGTGGTCGAATCCCAGCAGCGCCGGGCCCCGCGGACCGACCCTCCCGGCCGGCCAGGCCGAAGAAGAACTCGACGGCCGTTCTCCCGCGTCCGGTGTAGCGCCGAAGCTCGCCGCACTTGTTCAGTGCGACCATCTCGACCGGCCGCGTGTCCGGCCAGTGCTCTGACCGGGAAGGTTCACCTGAGGTCCTCAGCTTCCTGTCGAGCGACTCGGTACCTGCGACGCCGCCAGGTACTCGCCGTACGCCGACGACGCCCCACCTCCCGCGAGATCGCCTTCACCAAGACCGAAGCACACGTCAGGGGAACCCGTACGGCCGCCGAGCAGCTCGGCCTGTGACTCACGGCGTTCACGCCGCCTGGGACCCGTCACCGGATCGACTCCACGCCGCGTCAACCACCTGGCGTACCGATCACTCCTGTGTGTTACGGCAATGTCCAGCCAGGAGGACGATGACGTCAGTCGGGCCAAGGCATGGCACCCAACGGCCAGGTCGGCCCGAACATGCCATTCGCGCCCATTTCAACAAATGATCCATTAATTCGCCCCTTTAGGTGCCTTTCCTTCCTCCGATGATGTCTGTGCACCGTCCCCCACAGGAAAGGC